>NZ_JBFUIR010000016.1:0-158706 GCF_056401755.1 Pseudomonas sp. P4_D7
TGTGGGAGCGAGCTTGCTCGCGAAGAGGCCGGCACAGTCAGCGACAATCTCAATGTCGTTTGATAAATCCGGTCAACGCCACCATTGCTTCTGGCGAACGAAGGCGCTGGGTGAACAATGCGCCCTCCTCCTCGATCACCTTACGAATCAACTCGCGATCCGGCGCTCGCATCAATTGCTTGCTGATACGCACCGCTTCGGCCGGCAGTTCATCGAAACGCAGCGCCATTTCCCGCGCCTTGCTTAGCGCCGCAGCGCCGCTACCCAATGCTTCGGTCGCAATCCCCCACTGCGCCGCCTGTTCACCGCTGAAGCCTTCGCCCAGTAACAACAACTCTGCCGCTTTGGCCTGCCCAAGCAGACGTGGAAGGATCAGGCTGGAGCCGAACTCCGGGCACAAACCCAGGTTGACGAATGGCATACGCAACCGCGCATCGCGGGCCACATAAACCAGATCGCAGTGCAGCAACAATGTGGTGCCAATGCCCACCGCCGCGCCGGCTACAGCGGCAATCACCGGTTTGCGGCACTCAAGCAGGTTAAGCATGAAGTGAAACACCGGGCTGTCGAGGTCACTCGGCGGTTGCTGGATGAAGTCAGCGATGTCGTTGCCGGCCGTGAAGCACTCGGCGCTGCCGGTAATCAGCACGGCGTTGATCGCCGGGTCGCCATCGGCCTGCTTCAACGCCTCGGCGAGGCGGCTGTACATGGCGCGGGTCAGGGCGTTTTTCTTGTCCGGGCGGTTCAAGCGCAGGGTCAGCAAACCGCGTTCGCGTTCCAGCAGGATGGCTTCGGTCATGATGTGTCTCGCGTCTGAAATATCAGCGCTCAACCACGGGACAGGAACACGTCGGCCAGCAGTTGATTGCGCGGCAATCCGGCCAGGTACAGACGCCGGGCGAAGGCGTCGACGCTGGCCGTCGAACCGCAGACTAAGGCCAGGGTTTGCCGGGAGACAAGGCGCAGTTGCGCCAAAGCGGCGGCTGACTCGGCCGCCGTCCACAGCTCGACACTGAGGTTTTCCCGCTGCGCAGCCAATGCCGCCAGGGGTTTGGCCAGATAGTGCTCGCGATCGTCATGAGCCACGTGAATGACGCGGATCAGGCCTTGGTGATCCTGGCGCAAGGCTTCGCGCAGCACGCCGAACAAAGGGCCCAGACCGGTGCCAGCGGCCAGCAGCCACACGGGGCGACTGTGCCAGTCGGGATCGTAATGCAAAGCACCGCCGCGCAGTTCGCCGAGACGGATCGGATCGCCGATCTGCAATTTTCGTGCGCCATCGCTGAATTCACCAGGCTGGCGGCAATCGAGATGGAATTCGAGAAAGCGGTCTTCTTCCGGCAGACTCGCCAGCGAATACGGCCGCGCAATGTGCCCGATCCACAACACCAGATGTTGCCCGGCGCTGTAGCGCAACGGCCGTTGCGGGGTCAGACGCAAGCGCAGGACGCTGTCGCTGAGCCAGTCCAGCGCTTCGACCACTGCCGGGCGACCATCGGTGATCGGGTCGAAGGTGTGCACCTGCAAGTCTTCGACGACCTGACACTGACACGCCAGGCGCCAGCCTTGCTGACGCTGTTCGGCGCTCAAGGCGTCCGGCCGATTGTCGGCGGGCAGGCCTTGCACGCATTGCACCAGACAGGCATGGCAACTGCCGGCGCGGCAGCTGTAAGGCACCGCGACGCCATTCTGATTGAGGGCATCGAGCAGATTGCAGCCCGCGGCCACTGACCATTGTCGTTCACCGACGCGAAGTTCAGGCATCGACGTTCTCCCACGCGGCCGCACAACGATTGCGCCCGTCACGCTTGGCCCGATACAAGGCCTGATCGGCGCGCTGCAAGGCGTCGTCCAGATCATCGCCCAACGCCAACAGCGTCATGCCGGCCGACAGGCTGAGGTTGCGCACATTCAGGCCGACCAGTTCAACGTCAGTAAAGGCAATACGCAGACGTTCACAGCAAGCAGTCAGCCGTTCGGCGTCGCAATCGGGCAACAACACAACGAATTCCTCACCACCATATCGCGCCAGCACATCGCCGTCGCGCAGACACGCCTGGGCAACGCCGGCGAAGGCCTGCAACACCTGATCGCCGGCGGCATGGCCGTGCAGGTCGTTGATGCGTTTGAAATGATCGAGGTCGATCAGCGCCAGACCGTGCACGACATCGTCGTCCATTTCATTCAGCTCTCGCGTGGCCAGACGCAGGAAATGCCGACGATTGAACAAGCCGGTCAATTCATCAGTGGCGACCAGATCTTCCAGTTGGCGCATCATCCCGCGCAGAGTGTCCTGATGCGCCTGCAAGGCAAACCGGCGCTGACGCTGGCGTTGCCGCGAAACCTGGACGAAGCGCGCATAAAGCACCAGCCACGCCAGCACCATTGCCAGAATGCACACCTGCAAAGCGGCAAGCGCCGGCTCGCGCAAGCGGAAGTGGTAACCGTCCCACAGCGTGATGGCACAGAAACTGAAGAACACCAGCAATGCGCAGCGGATGAACGCCCGTCGACTGAGATGGAACAGGCCGAACAGCAGGATCAGCACGTAGAACACCAGAAAGGCGCCGCGGGCTTCATCCAGATGGGCGATCAGCCAGGTCTGCCAGCCGAGACCGATCAACACCTGCGCTTCGGTCAGGCTGGGATCGGCAAAGCGCAGGTTGCGCCCACTCCAGAACAGTGCGAACAGCACCGACTGGCTGATCACCACCAGCGCACTGCCGACGGTCACAGAAGTCAGGGATTGCTCGTAATGCCCCGTGAAAAACGCCAGCCACAGCAGCAGCAAAGCCAATCCATAGGTGGCCGCAGCGAGGGCAAAGCGTTTGAGTAAAAGGCGTTGAATGGCGTTATGGGTCAATCGTTGACTCACCGTGCGATAAGAGGCTGACCGAGTGTCCTACTCTACAGACCGGCTGCCACTTTAGAGGCGTAGTCGATAAATGACCACCGATTTTCGGGCTCGAAATTTGACGTCAAAAGTGTGGCCTGCGTAGACCGCCAAAAGCCCCTCACCCTAGCCCTCTCCCAGAGGGAGAGGGGACTGACCGAGTCGGTTGTTGGCAATACGCCGACCTGAAATACCGAGCCGAACTCAGATTTGAACAGCATTAACATCGCCCCCCCTTTCCGGAGTCGAACTCAGGTTTGAACAGCATGAAGTTCGGCTCCCTTTCTTGAGTCGAGCACAGGTTTGAACAGCATGAAGATCGGCTCCCTTTCCCCCTCGCCCCCCTGGGGAGAGGGCTGGGGTGAGGGGGGGAATCTTGAAGTGCAAACCCGCTGTCCGATATTCGCCCACCCATGCGACCAACGAATGACTGCCGGCGCGTGTACGCCCCACCGAGGCGCGTTATACTGCCGCGCCTTTTTAGCGTCGCGCCAGCAGCCCCGGCGTGCCTTGAAAGGTGCTTGCGACCGACCGATGCACCCAAGCCGCAGGCACCTTATTGAATGTTCCCGTCTTTTAGAGGAGCGCGACTCATGACCGTGATCAAGCAAGACGACCTGATTCAGAGCGTTGCCGACGCCCTGCAGTTCATTTCCTATTACCACCCCGTGGATTTCATCCAGGCGATGCACGAAGCCTACCTGCGCGAAGAATCGCCAGCGGCCCGTGACTCGATGGCGCAGATCCTGATCAACTCGCGCATGTGCGCCACCGGCCATCGCCCGATCTGCCAGGACACCGGTATCGTCACCGTGTTCGTGCGCGTCGGCATGGACGTACGTTGGGATGGCGCCACCATGGGCCTGGACGACATGATCAACGAAGGCGTACGTCGCGCCTACAACCTGCCGGAAAACGTCCTGCGTGCCTCGATCCTCGCCGACCCGGCGGGCGCTCGGAAAAACACCAAGGACAACACCCCTGCGGTGATTCACTACTCCATCGTCCCGGGCAACACCGTGGAAGTGGACGTGGCGGCCAAGGGCGGCGGTTCCGAGAACAAGTCGAAAATGGCCATGCTCAACCCGTCCGACTCGATCGTTGACTGGGTATTGAAGACCGTTCCGACCATGGGCGCCGGCTGGTGCCCACCGGGCATGCTCGGCATCGGCATCGGCGGCACCGCCGAGAAAGCTGCGGTCATGGCCAAGGAAGTGTTGATGGAATCCATCGACATCCACGAACTGAAGGCCCGTGGCCCACAGAACCGCATCGAAGAAATGCGCCTGGAGCTGTTCGAGAAGGTCAACCAGCTGGGCATCGGCGCCCAGGGCCTCGGTGGCCTGACCACCGTGCTCGACGTGAAGATCATGGACTACCCGACCCACGCAGCCTCGCTGCCGGTGTGCATGATCCCGAACTGCGCCGCCACCCGTCACGCACACTTCGTGCTCGACGGCTCCGGCCCGGCCTCGCTGGAAGCGCCACCGCTGGACGCCTACCCGGAAATCGTCTGGGAAGCCGGCCCATCGGCTCGCCGTGTCAACCTCGACACCCTGACCCCGGAAGACGTGCAGAGCTGGAAGCCGGGCGAAACCGTCCTGCTCAACGGCAAAATGCTTACCGGTCGCGACGCCGCGCACAAGCGCATGGTCGAGATGCTCAACAAGGGTGAAACCCTGCCGGTCGATCTGAAAGGTCGCTTCATCTACTACGTCGGCCCGGTTGATCCGGTCGGTGACGAAGTGGTTGGTCCGGCGGGTCCGACCACCGCGACGCGGATGGACAAGTTCACCCGGCAGATCCTCGAGCAGACCGGCCTGTTGGGCATGATCGGTAAATCCGAGCGCGGCCCGACCGCCATCGAAGCGATCAAGGACAACAAAGCCGTGTACCTGATGGCCGTTGGCGGCGCTGCTTACCTGGTGGCTCAGGCGATCAAGAAGTCGAAAGTGCTGGCGTTTGCCGAACTGGGCATGGAAGCGATCTACGAGTTCGAGGTCAAGGACATGCCGGTCACCGTTGCGGTGGACAGCAAAGGTGAGTCGGTGCACATCACCGGCCCTGCGATCTGGCAACAGAAGATCAGCGAAAGCCTGGCGGTAGAAGTGCAGTAAGCGCTTCGCCTCGATGAAAACGGCCGGTTCATCCCATGGATGATCCGGCCGTTTTTTGTTTGTGCAAACCGAACGCGATAAAAACTCCGTCAATGCATACAAAATGATCTTGCGCACCTGTCAGATCTGACAGGTTCATTTCAATGCCTTTCTTGTTAGCGTCAGCCCATTCACGCCCTCCCCGTGCGCAATGGATTCGACCATGCCTGATCAGCAAGAATTGAGCATCACCACCCCCTCCATCGCCAAAAGCGCATCGATCGCCACCATCGGCAAAAGTTGGGGCGCTGTGGGCCCGACCGGAGCCGCCTCGTTCGAGTTGCCGATTCCGACGTCTGCCGGGCGGGGCTGGGATCCTCGGTTCTCGCTGAGTTACAGCAGTCAGAGTGGCAATGGTCCATTCGGCCTTTCCTGGCACCTGGCCGGCGTGGGTCAGATCAATCGCAGAACCAACAAAGGCGTGCCACGTTATACCGATCACGACGAGATCGTCGGTGCCGATGGCGAAGTGTGGATGCCGGAGCTGGATGAAAACGGTGAAATCAAATTCCGTGAAGAAAACACCTACAACGGCGTCGACATCGGCCCGCACAGAGTGGTGCGTTACTGGCCGCATATCGAAAGCGACTTTGCCTTGCGCGAGTGCTGGCAGCGGCAGACCCGGGAAGCCGATCCAGCGGTGTTCTGGCTGATCCATGGCGCCGACGGTTCGCTGCACCTTTACGGCAAGACCGAAGTGACACGCGTCGCCGATCCCGAGGCTCCCGGACACATCGCCACCTGGCTGCTGTGCGAAAGCATGAACGCGCGCGGCGAACACATCTGTTTCGAATATAAGGCCGATAATCAGGATCCCGACCCGCTGCATGACTACCGCTCCCAGCGCTATCTGCGCCGCGTGTGCTACGGCAACTTCACGGCCAGCAGCAATCTGTACAGCTGGACCACGGACAATCCGACCGAACTGGACTGGCACTTTCATCTGCTGTTCGATTACGGCGAACGCAGCACGTCACTGACCGATATTCCGGCATATGACGGTGCCCCCCTCAAACCCTGGATCGTTCGCCCAGACAGCTTTTCAACCCACGGTCAGGGTTTTGAACTGGGCACTCGCAGACTCTGCCAGCAGGCATTGCTGTTTCATCATTTTCCCGAGCAATCGACTGACCAACCGAAACTGGTACGCCGCCTGCTGTTGGAATATCACCAACCGCAAAATATCGCGCAGTGGGCCTACAGCCAGATCAGCGCGGCGCACTATCAGGCATTCGATGCGAGCGGCATTGTCGAAAACACGCCGCCGGTCGAGTTCGACTATGCCCCCTTCGACATCAATAAAACCCCGGCGCGCTTCTTCGAACCCGATGTCCAGCCGAGTATCGAGGACGGTGGTTTTTACCAGTGTGTGGATCTTTATGGCGAAGGTGTGCCGGGTTTCCTCTGCCGTTATGACCAGGCCTGGTACTACCGCGAACCATTGCGTGCGACCAAGGGCACCGATGAAATCGGCTATGGGCCATGGACCGCACTGGAAAAGATTCCGCTCGCCGATCGCAACCGTCCGGTACAGCAACTGCTGACCGATCTGACCGGTGACGGTCGGCTCGACTGGGTCACCGCGCAACCGGGTATCAGTGGTTTTCGCACCCTGACAGAACAACGCGAGTTTGCCGACTTCGTCCCCTTCAGCAAATTTCCGCCGGAGTTTTTCAAAACCCTCTCGACACTCGGCGATTTTAGCGGCGATGGTTTGAGAAGCCTGGCATTGATCGGGCCAAACTCGGTGCGGCTCTATGCCAACGAGCGCGAACAGGGCTTTGCCGCGCCTGAAGAGGTGCTTCACCAACCCGACGACGACCGCTTGCCACTGTTCAGCAATTCGCGCACAGAACTAGTGCTGTTGGGCAACCTGCTGGGTAGCGACATGCCCGAGCTGTGCCGGATACGCCATGACGAAATCCGCTGCTGGCCGATCCTGGGCCACGGCCGGTTTGGCACAGGCCGCAAGATCAGCGCGCTGCCTTTCAGCTACGAGCAATTCGATTCATCCCGCGTACGTCTGGCCGATCTCGACGGTTCCGGTGCCGCATCGCTGATTTATCTGATGTCAGAGTCCTTCGAGATCTACCTGAATCGCGGCGGCAATGGTCTGGAACAAATACCGATCAGCGTGCCGTGGCCCGAAGGCGTGCGCTACGATCGCCTCTGTCAGGTGAGTTTCGCCGACCTGCAAGGCCTGGGCTGCGCCAGTCTGATCCTGACGGTGACGCACATGCAGCCGCAGCATTGGCGCTACGATTTCGTTTCGGCCAAGCCGTATCTGTTGACCAGCAGTAACAACAACATGGGTTGCAGTGCCAGCGTGGTCTACCGCAGCTCGGCGCAGGAATGGCTGGATGAAAAACGCCGCTTGCCAAGCCTTAGACGCTTTCCGGCTTGCCATCTGCCGTTCCCGGTGGCGGTGGTCAAAAAACAGCAGCAACTGGATGAAATCACCGGCAACTGCCTGACGCAGCGCTTCACCTGGTGCGAGGGTTTTTACGACCGCGTTGAGCGCGAGTTCCGCGGTTTCGGCTTGCTGCAGCAAACCGACAGTGAGAGCGCCAGCAACGATGAGGGAGAAGGCTTCAGCGAGCCGATGCGGGTCTTCACCTGGTTTCATACCGGGCAATCGATGGACCGGTCGCGTGACGACTATTTCAATCACGACGCACATTCGGTGCCACTGGGCGATACGCTGTTCAGCCGATATCACGAGGCGGACGATTGCGAGGAAGAGCTGGATTCTTCTGACGCCGACACTCGCTACCAGATCTGCCGGGCGCTGGTCGGCTCGGTCACGCGCATCGAGACCTATGCCGATACTGGCGAGGATGTTCCGCGGATCACCACGCCTTATACGGTCGAAGAAATGCGTTATCGGGTGCGTCAAGTGCGCGAGCAAGGCGCCTATGCCGCCGCAGTCTTGCTGCCGCTGGTGGTGGAAAGGATCAGCTACCAGTACGACGGTTTCGTCGATGACCCCATGTGTCGCAACGATGTGGTCCTGCGCTACAACACTTACGGCCAACCGACGCATTCAATCACAGTGAGCTACGCCCGGCGGCTCACCGAAACCGATACGCCACCGTTCGACGATCCTGATCAACGGCAGTGGTGGTGCGACGCCCATGACCCGGCACAACGGTCGTTCTACCTCAATGAAAGCCGTTCTGTGTTCATCGATCTGGACAAGGATCCGCAGCATTGGCGTCTTGGTTTGCCCTATCAACAGCGTGGCAATGCACTGGTCTTGCCCAAAGGCACCCTGCCCACCGGGCTTGAAGCCGCGCAAGTGTCCTATGAGTGCCTGAAGGCACATGAGGATTCGGCGCACTGGAACGCTGAACGGGTGCTGACCACGCAGTCTGTACAGCGCTACTTGAGTACCGATGGCCAACGGCTGGACGACGGCGTTGCCGGATTCGAGGCCCTGGTCGGTCCACTGGAAGTGGCACAACTGGACAAGACGGCGCTGGACGCTTACAGCGTGCTGCCTGCGCCTTTCAACGTGCGCGACGAACTGAAGAAGATCGGCTATCTGCCCATGCCGTTTCTGTTCTGGATAAATCCCTTGGGCAGCACGGAGCATGACCTGTGGTCGGCGAATTTCGGCTACGCCGAATACGCCGGCCTCGCCGGTTTCTACAAGGTGCGCCGCTATCGCGAAACCCTCAGCCATGGCTTCACTCACGCCGTATACGACGCGTATGCGCTGGCTGTCACCCTCGTGGAACTGCCGGATGGCTGTACCACCAGCATCGACTACGACTACCACGCGCTGCAACCGCTGAAAATCATCGATGCCAACCTGAACACTCATCAGGCGTTGTATGAACCCTCCAATCAGCCCTTGGCCACCAGTTTTTTTGGCTCAGAGAACAACAGGGAAGCGGGTTTCAGGCCACTGAGCGAATACAGACTTCCGGAGGACCGGAGCCCGGCTACGGCAATTGCCAACCCGACCGATGCCGTGCAAAAAGCCGCGAGTACCCTGCGCAAGGATCTGTTCAGCTGGATGGGTCAGATGGCCAACGACACCCGCGCCACCCTGGCATGGATCGCTCAGGGTTATCTGCTGCCCAGCGGCCACATCAGGGCCAGTACACGCCGCCAACTGACCCGGCGCAGCGGCGCCTTGACGCCTGATGAACAGGCGCTGCAAGACGCCATCGCAACAGTGCGTCGCGAACCGGTGCACAGTGTGATCCTCAGTGCCGACCGCTACCCTGATGACGAGGTGGATGCGCAGATCCAGATCACCAAAGCCTGCGTCGACGGTTTTGGCCGGGCTCTGCAAACCCAGCAATTGGTCGACCCGGGCAAGGCGTATGCCGTGGACGCCGACGGCTCGCTGATCGTCGAGGATGGCCAGATCAAAGTGGTCGATGCCAACCCGCGCTGGCGCATCAGCGAGCGGGTCGAATACAACAACAAAGGCTTGCCCGTTCGTCAGTACCGCGCGTTTTTCGCCAACACCTATACCTACGTCAACGATCAGTCCCTGCGCACACTGAGTCATCACGATCAGCTTCGCTATGACGTCAAGAGCCGGCAGGTCGGAATGGTCAATGCCAAGGGCGACTTTTCCCGAGAGACGTACCACCCTTGGTATCACACCAGCGAAGACTTCAACGACACCGCCGAGCCGTCATCGCCAACCAAGGCATCGCAGCCATGATTGCCAACGTGCATCGCCGTACACCTGCGCTGGCGGTAAGCGATGCGCGTGGTTTGCCAGTGCGGCAGGTCGGGTACTTGCGCAGTGTGACGGCCGACAGCCCCGTAGCGCTGGTAACCCGTCAGCAGCATGACTACGCCGGCCGTCTGAACGAGCAATGGGATTCGCGCTTGTCGGCACCCTGCCTGACCACGGTTTACAGGCTGGACGGCACGGTATTGAAATCCGACAGCGTCGACGCCGGCTGGCGCCTGACTCTGCCGGGTCTGGCCGGCGAGCCATTGCAACGCTGGGATCAGCGCGACAACCATTGGCGCACGAGCTTCGATGAGCAGCTGCGGGTGGTCGCGGTCGAGGAAAATGGCCAACCCGATGTCGATGTTTTCATTTACGCCGATGCCTCGGCCGAAGCCGGGTACAACCGTCGCGGCCAGTTGCAGGAACAGAAAGACCGTTCCGGTTCGTTGCTCACGGACAGCTTTTCCCTGACCGGCCAGCCGCTGAGCGAAACCCGCACGTTCCACGACGGCGAGCCGTTCACCACTCACCATGCGTTCAGCCCGCTCGGCGCGCTGCTCGAGCAGACCGACGCCGGCGGCCATCGGCGACGCTCGCGCTACGGCCTGGCCGGGCACCTTCGACAGGTACAACTGTTGATCAGCGGCCAGAGCCAATGGCAGCCCGTGTTGCTTGATGCGCAGTACAACGCCGCCGACCAGATCATCGAGCAGCAGGCCGGTAATCTTGTCCTCTGTCGCTGGACGTACGACCCTGCAGACAGTCGTCTGCACACTCAGTCCAGTCGCAAAGACACCGGCGCAATGCTGCAAGACCTCGAATATTTCTACGATCCCGTCGGCARCATTACCCGCATCGAAGACCACGCCTTTCAACCACGTTACTTCGCCAATCAGTTGATCGATGGCCACCGCGACTTCACCTACGACTCGCTCTATCGGTTGACCAGCGCCACCGGCTACGACGACGCCCCGCCGCCGGACATTCCCGGCCTGCCGCAACCGGGCGACCCGAACAATCGCCTCAACTACACCCAGACCTACCAGTACGACAACGGTGGCAACCTGATCGAACTGTGTCACGTACGCGCCGGCAACAACTCGACCCGGCAAATGTTCATCGATCTGAAGAGCAATCGCGGGGTACGCTGGAAAACCGGCGACGAGCCGCCGGATTTCGACACGTTGTTCGATCGCCATGGCAATCAACTGACCGTGCAACCGGGCCAACCGCTGCTCTGGAATGCCCGCGATGAGCTGGAAAGCGTGATCCTGGTCAAGCGCGATGGCGGTTCCAATGATGCCGAGTACTACCGTTACAGCCAGGGTACGCGCGTGTTCAAACGTCACGAAACCTTCGCTGCCAACGCCGAACATTTCCACCAGGTGCGCTATCTGCCCGGGCTTGAAATCCGCACCCGCGACAACGGTGAAGAACTGCACGTCATCACGCTCGGCAACGCCCGCTGCCTGCATTGGGCAGCGAAAAAAATCGATGAAATCGCCAATGACCAAATGCGTTACAACCTCGAAGATCATCTCGGTTCCAGCGTGATGGAACTGGGTCAAGACGCCGTCATGATCAGCCAGGAAGGCTATTACCCCTTTGGCGAAACCGCGTGGATGGCACCGAACTCGGAAACCACGTACCGCTTCATCCGCTATTCGGGCAAGGAAATGGACGTCAGTGGCTTGTATTACTACGGCGCGCGGTATTACGCGCCGTGGCTGCAACGCTGGATCAGCACCGACGCAGAACAGGCGGATGGTTTGAATTTATATGCATTTGTGGGGAATAACCCGATCGGTTTTATCGATCCGGACGGTAACACGCGGGCAGAAAGCGTGATCATGCTGTATTCGGCGTTTGCTTCCGCCGTAGAAGGGCACTCCGAGGAAGTACTAGTGCAACTGCACAACATCATTAATCAAAATGTTGCACTGAACATGGCGGTGAATCTGGCGGGAGAAACCGTCAGAGGTATTGTCGGTTATGAAGGTGGATCTTTGGGCGGCGCCCAATTTGACACCATGTTTCCAGCGCTTGAGGTGCAACCGAACGTGTTGAAACCTTCATCGTTGGTCGGTGGCAACATCGGGGGTGATGTCGCCGGGGCCATTCTTGAGCCAGTGGCAAACCATGTCAGACTGCAAGTCGGGCCTTTGATCCCGCAGACCTCGCAAATGTCCGTCAGCGCGATTGATCAAAGCCTGGGGATCGAGGCCCCCGTCAAGGAAATCAATTCATGGAAAGACTTCAAGAGCGAAGTGCTGCATCCGGCACTCAATTCGTTAGTCAACCCATTATTTATAATGAACAGAGTATTCGGGTCAGTGGTGGGGATTATTCCCGGCGCGCTTAATATGGGAAGTCGGGCGCAGGAAGCACAAGACATCAAGAACCGACTTGACCCGGTGAAAATTGAAAAGATCGAAAAAATGCTCAGCGACTGGAAAGCGGCCATCGAACAACGGTCTGCATGGGCGGAAAACGCTTTTGACGCATTGGGCGTTAACAGTGTTTCGCCTGCCAATGTGCTCCCGAATGTCAATGGCAATACTTCCAGCGAAACGCTGGCCGTCATTACGCGTTCTGGCTTGCAACAGAAAAACCGAGCCGTACTCGCCAACATCGCACAGGCTCAGGCCGGACTTGCGCGATACAAAGAGATGGGGACCACTGACAATCTGTACATAGCAAGACAACGGCATCTGGCATCAAAAAAGCCGGGGAACAACTTGCTCACCAAGTTTAAAAACGGTCACTGAAACCATGCATTCACGCACGCCCTCCCTGACAGTGATTGACGGACGAGGCCTGCCAGTTCGCAAGGTCGCCTACCTGCGAAGCATGGCAGGCAACACGTCAAGCACCCTGGTGATCTGCCAGGAACACGATTTAGCCGGGCGTCTGATCACGCAACGCGACCCGCGCTTGTCCATGGCGAACACGGCAACTGTTTATTCGTTGAATGGCAATGCGGTGCTTATCGACAGCGTGGATAGCGGCTGGCGTGTGGTGCTGCCAGGGCTGGCCGGTGAACCTTTGCGCAGGTGGGATCAGCGCGGCAGCCATTGGCGCACGTGCTTCGATGAACAACTGCGGCTCGTGGCCGTCGAGGAAAATGGCGAGGTCGATGTCGATGTGTTCACCTATTCCGACGCCTCGGCCGAAGCCGGATACAACCGTCGCGGCCAATTGCAGGAACAGAAAGACCGTTCCGGTTCGCTGCTCACGGACAGTTTTTCCCTGACCGGCCAGCCGCTGAGCGAAACCCGCACGTTCCACGACGGCGAGCAGTTCACCACTCACCATGCGTTCAGCCCGCTCGGCGCGCTGCTCGAGCAGACCGACGCCGGCGGCCATCGACGACGATCGCGCTACGGCCTGGCCGGGCACCTTCGGCAGGTACAACTGTTGATCAGCGGCCAGAGCCAATGGCAGCCGGTGTTGCTTGATGCGCAGTACAACGCCGCCGACCAGATTATCGAGCAGCAGGCCGGTAATCTTGTCCTCAGTCGCTGGACGTACGACCCTGCAGACAGTCGTCTGCACACTCAGTCCAGTCACAAAGACACCGGCGCAGTGCTGCAAGACCTCGAATATTTCTACGACCCCGTCGGCAACATTACCCGCATCGAAGACCACGCCTTCCAGCCGGTCTATTTCGCCAACCAACTGGTCGACGGTCACCGTGATTTCAGCTACGACTCGTTGTACCGACTGGTCAGCGCCAGCGGTTACGACGACGGCCCGCTCTCGGACATTCCCGGGCTGCCAACGCCCACCGACCCTAACAACCGCCTCAACTACACCCAGACCTACACTTACGACACCGGCGGCAATCTGGTGAAACTGGTGCATGTACGGGCCGGCGCCAACCGCACCGTGCAGATGCGCATTGATTCAGTCAGCAATCGCGGCGTGCGCTGGAAACCGGATGATCCGGAGCCTGACTTCGAGACACTGTTCGACCGCCATGGCAACCAGCAGAACCTGCAACCGGGACAGGCCATGCAATGGAATGCACGGGATGAACTGCAACGCGTGACGCTGATTGCCCGAGACGGCACTGATGACGACGCCGAACACTACCGTTACAGCCAGGGCGTGCGGGTGTTCAAACGCCATGAAACGTACACCGACAGGACTGTGCACTTTCATCAGGTGCGCTACCTGCCGGGCCTGGAAATCCGCAACAAGGACAACTGCGAAGAACTGCACATCATCTCGGTAGGCAGTGCGCGTTGCCTGCATTGGGCGAAAAAACCACCCGATGAAATCGCCAATGACCAAGTGCGTTACAACCTCGAAGATCATCTCGGCTCCTGCGTGATGGAGCTTGATCAACAGGGCGACCTGATCAGCCAGGAGGGTTACTACCCGTTCGGTGCCACAGCGTGGATGGCCGCACGCCACGCCGTCGAAGTGGGCTATAAATTCACCCGTTACTCAGGAAAGGAAATGGATGTCAGTGGCTTGTACTACTACGGCGAGCGCTACTACTCGCCGTGGTTACAGCGCTGGATAAGCGCCGACCCGAATGGCGATGTCGATGGCCTGAACCTGTACGCCATGGTTGGCAACAATCCACTCCTTTACGTCGACAGGACCGGCGGTAAAAAAGCCGTATTCGAATTGCTTGGCGACTTTCTCGGGATGCTGGACAAGGCTCAGACAGCGGCGAACCAGATACATAATCTGGCGACTGAATTCGACGGGCTTGTTCCGGAAAACGCCGACATCAACGAACTGCGTGCAAGCATGACTTTCGGCACCTTCCTCAAGTCAAAACACGGCATAAAATCGGTCCTCAAGGGGATAGCTGCGGGAGGTACGGTAGTCGGGCTCCTGGGCAGCGTCGTACCGGGTGCCGGGAATGCCATCGGCCTGGCAGTCGGTGCGGTTGTCGGAGCCGTGGCGATGCCTTTGTTACGCTACCACTTCTTCAAGAAAGGTCTGAAGTTGGCGCAAACGCTACACACTCAAGAACTCAAGGATGGCCTGAATACACTCGGCGAGACTGTTTCAAACGGGGTCGAAACAGTAAAGGATCTGGTCAATGGCGGCGCCGCCCTGATCGACGGCATCAAAACCTTCACCAATAACCTCAACGCCTACTCTGAGGATATTCAGCAAAGGTTCTACAAACAGCTGGACTCACTGGATGACGAAAAACAACGTCAAGTCATGAAGCTGGCGAGGACCGGAGTCGACCCGTTCGATGCCATCGACAGGATAAAGGAAACAGCTCAGACAGTACTCGACGCGCGTAGCGAAGCCGAAGAGGTTACCGAACGTCTGCAGCAACTGGAACAATCAATCGCTGAAGAACCGAGACCCAGACCCATTCCCAAACCGAGGTTGAATCTCCAGCTTCGACGCCAGGCGCGAGAAACCGCTGTCTGAGCGACGTGGTTCGCGCGAACATCGCGCTTCGCCACGTGGGCGCATGCTATCGTGCCCGCCCGTCCTGTCGACCCTTCGCCCAGCATGCTGCCGACTTCCCGTACCTTGCGTCTGTCGTTGTATACCCTGCTGATCATTGCCGGCGCAGCGCTTGCCGCCACGCTTGCGATCCGCCACGCCGAACGCCAGGCGCTGGAGGAAGACGCCGCACGCGCCAACCAGCAACTGGCGTTGTACGCCAATTCCCTGCACACCCTGATCGACCGCTACCGCGCCCTGCCCGCCGTGCTGGCGCTCGATCCGCAATTGCGTTCGGCGCTGGCCGGGCCGGTCGATGCCGACGAGCAGGCGGCGCTGAATCTCAAGCTGGAAAAGATCAACGGCGCGGCGCAATCCTCGACCCTTGAGTTGCTCGACCACTCGGGCCTCGCCGTAGCGGCGAGCAACTGGCGCTTGCCGAGCAGTTACGTCGGCCACAATTACGGTTTCCGCCCCTACTTCAGCCAGACCCGCACCCAAGGCACCGGGCGTTTTTACGCGGTGGGCGTGACCAGCGGAATTCCCGGCTATTTCCTCTCCAGCGCGGTGCTCGGCGACAACGACGAGTTCCTTGGCGCGATGGTGGTCAAGCTGGAATTCCCCGAGCTGGAACGCGAGTGGAGTCAGGGCAATGACACCCTGCTGGTCAGCGATGCGCGCGGGATCATCTTCATCGCCAACCAGCCCGGCTGGCGCTATCGCGCGCTGCGGCCATTGAGCGCCCGCGACATGGATGAGATCAAAGCCACCCGACAGTACGACAAGCAGTCGCTGCAGCCCTTGACTCATTTATCGCTGCGCCGCTTCGATGACAACAGCGACCTGCGCCGCATCGAAGGCCCGCAAGGCACGGCCGATTATCTGTGGGAATCACTGCCCCTCAGCGCCGAAGGCTGGACCCTGCACCTGCTGCGCCATCCGCAAGTGGCGTTCGAAGACCTGCGCAACGCCGGGCTGGCCGCCGCCGGGGTGTGGCTGGCACTGGTGTTTCTGTTGCTGTTTCTCAACCAGCGCTGGCGCCTGTCGAAAATCCGCCAGCGCAACCGTGAGGAACTGGAACAGTTAGTGGAAGAGCGCACCCGCGATTTGCGCACCGCGCAGGACGGTCTGGTGCAATCGGCCAAACTCGCCGCGCTCGGCCAGATGTCCGCCGCGCTGGCCCACGAAATCAATCAACCGCTGACCGCTCAGCGCATGCAACTGGCGACGCTGCGCCTGCTGCTCGAGCATGGCCGGGTCGACGATGCTTATAAAGCCTTGAAACCGGTAGACGAGATGCTCACGCGCATGGCTGCCCTCACCGGCCACCTCAAGACCTTCGCGCGCAAAAGCCCCAGCGGCTTGCGTGAGCGGCTGGATCTGGCGACGGTGGTCGATCAGTCATTGCAGTTACTCGATGCACGGTTGCGTGACGAACAGGTCAGTCTGGTGTTGCACCTGACGCGTCCGGCATGGGTACGCGGCGATGCGATTCGTCTCGAACAGGTGCTGATCAACCTGCTGCGCAACGCCCTCGATGCGATGCAGGGCAAAGCCTGCAAGCGTCTGGAAATCCGTCTGGAAGCCGATGAGCAACTGTGGCGGCTGAGCGTCAGCGACAACGGTGGCGGGATTGCCGAAGACCATTTGGGCCAGGTGTTCGACCCGTTCTTCACCACCAAACCGGTGGGCGACGGTCTGGGTCTCGGCCTGGCGGTATCCTTCGCCATCGTGCATGAATCCGGCGGGCGCCTGAGCGCCGAAAATGGCGACAGCGGCGCGGTGTTCAGCCTGACTTTGCCGATCGATCTGGAGGCACACATCTGATGCTCAACTCGGTGATGGTGGTTGATGACGAAAGCAGCATTCGCAGTGCTGTCGAGCAGTGGCTGAGCCTGTCGGGGTTCGCGGTGCAGTTGTTCAGCCGCGCCGAAGAATGCCTCGCCGCCCTGCCCGCGCACTTTGCCGGGGTGATCCTCAGCGACGTGCGCATGCCCGGCATGGGCGGCCTGGCGTTGTTGGCCGAAGTGCAGAAACGCGACGCTGACCTGCCGGTCATTCTGCTCACCGGTCATGGCGATGTACCGATGGCCGTCGAGGCGATGCGCGACGGTGCCTATGACTTTCTGGAAAAACCGTTCAGCCCGGAAACCCTGCTCGGCAGCTTGCGCCGGGCGCTGGACAAACGCCGGCTGATTCTGGAAAACCGCGCACTGCACGAGCAGGCCGACAACCGCGCGAAACTCGATGCGACGTTGCTTGGTGTGTCCCGTGGTTTGCAGACGTTGCGTCGGCAAGTGCTGGACCTGGCGGCGTTGCCGGTCAATGTGTTGATCCGTGGCGAAACCGGCAGCGGCAAGGAACTGGTCGCGCGCTGCCTGCATGATTTCGGCCCGCGCGCGGCCAAGCCGTTTGTGGCGCTGAACTGCGCGGCGATTCCTGAGCAGTTGTTCGAGGCCGAGTTGTTCGGTCATGAAAGCGGTGCGTTTACCGGCGCCTCGGGCAAGCGCATCGGCAAGCTGGAATACGCCGATGGCGGCACCTTGTTTCTCGATGAAATCGAAAGCATGCCGCTGGCACAACAGGTGAAACTGCTGCGCGTATTGCAGGAGCAGAAGCTTGAACGGCTGGGCTCGAACCAGAGCATTCGTGTTGACCTGCGCATTGTCGCAGCGACCAAACCCGACCTGCTCGATGAAGCCCGGGCCGGACGTTTTCGCGAGGACCTGGCGTATCGCCTGAACGTTGCCGAACTGCGCTTGCCGCCCTTGCGCGATCGCCGCGAAGACATCCCGTTGCTGTTCGAAACCTTCGCCCACAATGCCGCTGAACGCTTGGGCCGCACCTTTCCACCTTTGAGTGGCGCGCAATTGAGCCATCTGCTCAGCCACGACTGGCCGGGCAACGTGCGCGAACTGGCGAACGTTGCCGAACGCCAGGTGTTGGGCCTGGATGAACCGGCGCCGGGGATTGATCCGGGGCAATCGCTGGCGGCGCAGCAGGAAGCGTTTGAAGCGCAGTGTCTGCGCGCGGCGCTGACCCGGCACAAGGGCGATGTGAAAGCGGTGCTTGAAGAGTTGCAACTGCCGCGCCGCACGTTCAATGAAAAACTGCAGCGGCATGGGTTGAGTCGGGAGATGTTTTTGAGCGAGTGAGTCGGGCTTGGGATTTTCGGTGTGGCTGAGATCTTTCCCCCTCACCCCAGCCCTCTCCCCCAGGAGGCGAGGGGGAAGGGAGCCGATCTTCATGCTGTTCGAAACCTGAGTTCGACTCGGTATCTCAGGTCGGTGTAACTCGAACAATCCATTCGGTCAGTCCCCTCTCCCCCTGGGAGAGGGTTAGGGTGAGGGGCTTTTGATCTTCGCCCCAATAAGCGGAAATCCGCTCATCGAACCAAATCCTTCGGCAATATCCCGCTCACCCAATCCCGCCACCCCCTCTAGCCCGGCCCTCACCCCGTTGGCACACCTCCTGCTATAGCCCTCGCAGGCTGCGTTTCGACGCGCTCCACAAAAACAATTAAACGAAGGATCCTTCAATGGATAACTCCAACGCCCTGCCACTTGGGTCGGCTGCTGCGCCGGCCAAAGAAAGAACCACCGCCAGCCGGATCAAATCGATCTTCAGCGGTTCCGTCGGCAACATGGTCGAGTGGTACGACTGGTACGTGTATGCCGCCTTCTCCCTGTATTTCGCAAAAACCTTCTTCCCCGCCGGTTCCACCACCGCCCAACTGATGAACACCGCCGCGATCTTCGCCGTCGGCTTTCTGATGCGTCCGATTGGTGGCTGGCTGATGGGCATGTACGCCGACAAGGTCGGCCGTAAAAAAGCCTTGATGGCCTCGGTCTACCTGATGTGCTTCGGCTCGCTGCTGATCGCCCTCAGCCCGAACTACGAAACCATCGGCATCGGCGCGCCGATCCTGCTGGTGTTCGCGCGCTTGCTGCAAGGCCTGTCGGTCGGCGGCGAATACGGCACCTCGGCGACCTATCTGTCGGAGATGGCGACCAAGGAACGTCGCGGCTTCTTCTCCAGCTTCCAGTACGTGACCCTGATCTCCGGCCAGCTCATCGCGCTGGGCGTCCTGATAGTGCTGCAGAACGTGCTGACCACTGAACAACTGTACGCGTGGGGCTGGCGTATTCCGTTCGCCATCGGCGCGCTGTGTGCGGTCGTGGCGCTGTACCTGCGTCGCGGCATGGAAGAAACCGAGTCGTTCACCAAGAAAGAGAAGTCCAAGGAAAGCGCCATGCGCACCTTGATGCGCCATCCCAAAGAACTGTTGACCGTAGTCGGCCTGACCATGGGCGGCACCCTGGCGTTCTACACCTACACCACCTACATGCAGAAATACCTGGTGAACACCGTCGGCATGAGCATCTCCGACTCGACCACCATTTCTGCCGCCACGCTGTTCCTGTTCATGTGCCTGCAACCGATCATCGGCGGCCTCTCGGACAAGATCGGTCGTCGTCCGATCCTGATCGCCTTCGGCGTGCTGGGGACGATCTTCACCGTGCCAATCCTGATGACCCTGCACACCATTCAAACCTGGTGGGGCGCGTTCTTCCTGATCATGGCAGCGCTGATCATCGTCAGCGGCTACACCTCGATCAACGCGGTGGTGAAAGCCGAACTGTTCCCGACCGAGATCCGCGCCCTGGGCGTTGGCCTGCCGTATGCACTGACCGTGTCGATCTTCGGCGGCACCGCTGAATACATCGCGCTGTGGTTCAAGAGCATCGGCATGGAAACCGGTTACTACTGGTATGTGACGGCGTGCATCGCGGTGTCGTTGCTGGTGTACATCACCATGAAGGACACCCAGAAGCATTCGCGCATTGTGACTGACTGACCGGTGTAGATTCAGTCACCATTGTGGTGATTGTTCTGGCCCCTTCGCGAGCAAGCTCGCTCCCACAGTGGTCGGTGGTGTTCACATATTCTGTGGGCACCCCATTACCCTGTGGGAGCGAGCTTGCTCGCGAATGAGCTCAACTCGGTATTAAGTCAACTCGGCAACCTGCGGCTTGCCATAACGTTTCTGCGCATACGAAGCGCCGACAATCATCACCAGCAGAATCCCCGCCAGCACCGCCGACGAACCGATGGTGCCAAAGTCCAGCCCGCCCTTCTCATGGGGCTTGGTCATCAAGTCACCCAACGTCGCGCCAAACGGCCGGGTCAGCACGAACGCCACCCAGAACAGCACCACCGTGGAAATCTTCGTGAAGTATTTCAGCAGCACGACCACGGCAATCGTCGAGCCGATCAGTAACGCACCACCGGCAAATCCCAGGCCCGAGTCGTCGGCCAGGTAATCGCCCAGCGCGGTGCCGAGGGTGTTGGAGAACAGAATCGCCATCCAGTAGAACATCTCGCCACGGAAGGTCTGCACCTTGCTGACGTTGAGCGAATCACCGCTCAGGCGCCAAGCGGCGAAGATCGCCAGCAGGATCGCGATAAGGATCATCGAGCCGGTGGCGTAACCGAGTCCGAGGGTGCGGTCCATGAAGTCCGACATGGTCGTGCCGGCGGTGCTGGTGGACAGGATCACGATCCAGTACAGCAGCGGCTTGTAGGTCTTGGCCATCAACTGCGTGATCAGCGTCAGCACAAACACGCTGATCAGGATCAGCGAGCTCATGGCGTAGCCGACGTTGAGGGTCATCGACAACAAATCGCCCGCGGTTTCCCCCAGGGTCGTCGCGCAGATTTTCATGACCCAGAAGGCCAAGGTGATTTGAGGCAGTTTATTCATCGCAGGCAACGCTCCAGTGTGTGACGGCCGGTTCTTGGTTTTCTGGCCACGGGCAGACTGGCGTTGCAACGGTGAAAAAGCGGTCGGCAAAGTATGAAAAATCTGTCATGCCGCACAAAACAGCGATTAATCGCTAATTAATGCTGCCCCCTCATTCTGCAATCACCTGATCGATGACCTGCGCGACGCTCGCTGCGACGACGAAAGCGAATTCAACGCGTCGCCCTTAACATCAAGTTAATCGATTGTTCTTAGCATTAATTTGCGCTTTTTAATCAATTTATTTGGCGTAGCATTAGACCCATGCAACACACATCGCCAACGAATCCGGAGTAACCGACATGAAAACCAAACTGATCCTCGCCCTGACCCTGTCCGTACTGGCCGCCAACACTTTCGCTGCCGATGGCTCGGACAAAACCAAATCCGCTGACTTCATCAACGGTGCCAGCGCCGCCATCGAAACCAGCCACACCGGCACTTACGCTGCTGATGGATTTGATAAAACCAACATCGGCAAAGCTGTTGCTGCCGATGGCTTCGATAAAACCAACCTGGGTAAAACGGTCGCTGCTGACGGCTTCGACAAAACCGGCACCGCCGCTGCCATCAGCTAAGTATCAGCAGTCCTCCCACAGCCCGGCCTTGGCCGGGCTTAGTCATTTTGGGGCATGCCCCTTTCATGAGTTCACACCGAACCCTGTGGGAGCGAGCTTGCTCGCGAAGGCGTTGTGTCAGGCGATATCAATGCAACTGACCCGACGCTTTCGCGAGCAAGCTCGCTCCCACAGGGGAATTTCATAGCCTGGAATTCCGGTGTCTGCTGGAAATATGCGTTGCGTGCTTGCACTATTGGCCACCTGACTCAGCACTCTCCAGGACCACCCGCCATGCCCGATGACATCCACTTCTACGAACCCGCCAACGGCCACGGTCTGCCCCACGATCCGTTCAACGCCATCGTCGGCCCACGCCCGATCGGCTGGATTTCTTCACAGGATGCCAACGGCCGCTTGAACCTGGCGCCGTACAGCTTCTTCAATGCCTTCAACTACATTCCGCCGATCATTGGTTTTTCCAGCGTCGGGCGCAAAGACAGCCTGAACAACATCGAGCAGACCGGCGAGTTCGTCTGGAACCTCGCCACCCGGCCGCTGGCCGAGCAGATGAACCAGAGCTGCGCGATGGTCGCGCCTGAGGTCAACGAGTTTGAATTGGCGGGTTTGACGACAGTGGCGTCAAAAGTGATTTCAGTACCACGGGTCGCAGAAAGTCCGGTGTCCTTCGAATGCAAGGTCACGCAGATCATTCAATTGCAGCGCGCTGATGGCGAGACGGTGCCGAGCTGGCTGATCCTCGGCGAAGTGGTCGCCGTGCATATCGCCAAGTGGCTGTTGAAGGATGGAATCTACGACACCGCCGCGGCAGAACCGATTCTGCGCGGCGGCGGGCCGGCGGATTATTTCCAGTTGGGGCCTGAGGCCCTGTTCAAGATGTGGCGTCCGGGCGCCAACAAGTAACGCGTTACCAGATCAACTCGGCGTCTTCAGTGACGCCATTGAGGTTATCCAGCTCCTTGATGGCCGCTTCATCAGCGGCAATGGCGCCGGGGAAGATCTGGTCATTCAACAGTTTGTGAAAGCGTGGTGCACCGCCATCGACCAGGGCCTTGACCGCGATTGCCGCGTGATAGCCCTTGTTGCCGCCCAACTCGACGGGGACGACTGCGGAAACTGCTTCGAAGTGTTCGAACTCTTTACGTGCCATGTCACATATCCCGGCTCAGACAAACAAGCCGGACATTAAACCCTCAACCGACGAGTTTGTGTACCGGCGCCGGGCATTGACCGAGGGCTTGCGCCGCCGACACGTCCTTGAACGTGTGGAAGTCGAGGCTGTTGACCACCAGTTCCTGCACCAGCTCGGCGAAGATTTCCATCGATGGGCTGTTGAAATAGTTGGTCATCATTTGCTGGCTGCTCCAGAAGCCGGAGACCAGCCACAACTCGGGATCACACTGCGAATGCTGCAAGGCAAAGCTCAGGCAACCGGGGGCGGCGCGGGACGGCTCGATCAACGCGCTCAGGCGTACACCGAGTTCCGCCGAACGCCCGGCGCGCGCTCGAACGAAGGCCATATGACTGACGGGAATCTGCTTGGACATGTTCAACCCTCCCAGGGAGTCGCGTGGCAGCCGGGGGACGGGCTGCGACAGGATCAAAGGTTAAGGGCCGCACGCCAGCCGCCGTTAGTCGATTCCTGTCGCTGCGTTGCACAATCCTGCGAGACTGCGCAGAAGACCTGTAACAACCTGTAAAACTGCGTCACACGGTTGTCATACGGCGTATCAAGCAACTTTGCCGCCCTACAACCTGCTATGGCTGAGCCCGCCCACAAACCCATGCAGGATCAGGCAAGCATTTCGCAGGATGTGTCTACCGCTGGTGCTTGCACAAACATATGCTCTGCTCCATTCCACCTCCCCTGCCGAGGATGCCGTGCATGACGTCATTCGATCGTTTTCAAGCCGAACCCACCGCTGACATGGAAAAACAGCGCGCGGAACTGGCGGCGATCATCCGCCGCAACACCACCGACGATGGCAGCTACGAGACCGCCATCGGCTCGCTGTTCATGTCGCGTCACACCCGATCCCACGACTTTGCCCCGGTGCTCGCGCAACCGGCGCTGTGCATCATGGCGCAGGGACGCAAAGAGGTGCGGCTGGCCGACGAGTTCTTCAATTACGATCCGCTGAATTACCTGGTGGTGTCGGTTTCGATGCCGTTGAGCGGGCGCGTGGTGAATGTCTCGCCAGAAGAACCGATCCTCGCCGTGCGCCTGGATATCGACCCGACCGAAATCACCGCGCTGATCGCCGACGCCGGTCCGATGGGCGTGCCGACCCGGCCGACCGGGCGGGGTTTGTATGTCGAGCAGATCGACAGTTCGATGCTCGATGCCGTGCTGCGACTGGCCCGCTTGCTCGATGCACCGAAAGACATCGCCATGCTCGCGCCGCTGATTCGCCGGGAGATTCTTTATCGCCTGTTGCGCAGCCCGCAGGGCCATCGTTTGTATGAAATCGCGATCGCCAATAGCCAGAGCCATCGCATCAGTCAGGCGATCAAATGGTTGAACGGCAACTTCGAACAGCCGCTGCGCATTGATGATTTGGCGAAAGAAGTGAACCTCAGCGTCTCGACCTTGCATCACCGTTTCAAGGCGATGACGGCGATGAGTCCCTTGCAGTATCAGAAGCAGTTGCGCCTGCAAGAGGCGCGGCGGTTGATGTTGGCGGAGGGGCTGGAAGCGTCGGCGGCGGGGTATCGCGTCGGGTATGAAAGTCCGTCGCAGTTCAGCCGTGAGTACAGCCGCTTGTTTGGTGCACCGCCGTTAAGGGATTTGGCGCGGTTGCGGCTTTCGGTGTGACCGTTAGAAGCCCCTCACCCTAGCCCTCTCCCCGAGGGAGAGGGGACTGAATGGGGGATATTGAAGAAGTACGCTGACCTGAAAGTACTTTGCCGAATCCATAATCGACTCGATATCTCAGGTCGATGGATAGCGCCAGACACCTCGGTCGGCCCCCTCTCCCTCCGGGAGAGGGCTGGGGTGAGGGGCGATTTGGAGTCAGCCCCCAATCTAAGCTCCCAACACCCGACAAGCCTCCACCGGCAACGTCACCGACACCGGATGCCCGATCGCCAATCCGATCCCCTGACACGGCGTACTCAACGCCGTAAACGTCACCCCGGAACACTCCACCGTGGTCTCGATGGTCGCGCCGATATCACGCACAAACGTCACCTTACCGAGCAAGCGATTCCCCGCCGTCGCCTGCGCTGCCGACAGTTGCAGGTCTTCCGGACGAATCAGCATCTTCACTTTCTGCCCCACGACAATGCTGCTACAGATCGGCACTTGCAGCGCGTCACCACCCGGCAGGCTGACCTTGCCATCGCCCAGCGCCGTGGCCGGGAAAATATTGCCCGAGCCGATGAAGTCCGCGACAAACTCATTGGCCGGATGCCGATAGATGTCAATCGGCGTACCGACCTGCTGCACCTTGTGTTCGCCCAGCACGACGACGATATCGGCCATGGTCATCGCTTCGCGCTGATCGTGGGTGACCATGATCGTGGTGATGTTCAGGCGCTGCTGCAGTTGGCGGATTTCCACCTGCATCGATTCGCGCAGCTTGGCGTCGAGCGCCGACAGCGGCTCATCGAGCAGGAGGATTTTCGGGTGCGAGGCAATCGCCCGGGCAATCGCCACGCGCTGCCGCTGGCCGCCGGAAAGTTTCGCCACCGGGCGATCGATCATCGCCTGCAACTGGATCAGCTCCAGCAACTCGACCACGCGCTTGTGCTGATCAGCCTTGCTGACGCCGCGCAGTTTCAACGGGTAGGCGATGTTCTCGCCGACGGTCATGTGCGGGAACAGCGCCAGCGACTGGAACACCATGCCGAAGTTGCGCAGGTGCGCCGGGGTCTGGCCGATATCTTCGCCGTCCAGGCGTATCTCGCCGCCAGTGAGGGTTTCCAGCCCGGCGATCATCCGCAGCAAGGTGGTTTTGCCGCAGCCGGAAGGGCCGAGGAAACACACCAGTTTGCCTTCCGGCAAATGCAGGTTGACGTCTTGTACCGCGCACGCCGAGCCGTAGAATTTCTCGACGTTTTCCAGAATCAGACCAGTCATGTTGCACCTCAAATCAAAAGGAAACGCCGCCCTCGCCCACCAGCTTCTCCAGCGCCCAGATCAGGACGAAGTCGATCAGCACGATCAGCACGGCAAACGAGAACACGGTAGGGTCGAGCGATGACACGGTGCGGCTGTACATCCAGATCGGCACGGTCATGACGTCGATGGTGTAGAGGAAATAGGTCACGGTGAATTCGTTGAACGAGACGATGAACGCCAGCAGCATGCCCGCCAGAATCCCCGACTTCATCAACGGCACCACCACATCGACAATCGCGCGCAGCGGTGAAGCGCCAAGCATTCGCGCCGCTTCCTCGACTTCGCTGCCGATGGAAAGCATCGCTGCGGTGCAGTTCTTCACCACAAACGGCAGCGCCAGAATCACGTGGGCAATCACCAGCCGCGAGGTGGTCATGTGGAACGGCAGGCTGTCGAACACCAGCAGCAAGGCCAGGCCCAACACCACCATCGGGAACACCAGCGGCAGCGACATCAGTTGCAGCGCCACGGTCTTGCCACGGAATTCGCAGCGGGTCAGCGCATACGCGGCGGGTACGGCAATCAGCGTGGCGAAAACCATCGTCAGGCACGACACCAACAGGCTGGTGGCCATGGCCTGACCGAGACTGAGCACGTCGCTGGCGTCCGGCGAAACAAAGGTGTGCCAGGCCGCTTTGTACCATTGCAGGCTGTAGCTGCTCGGTGGGAAGTCGAGGTTCGACGCACCGCTGAACGACATGACGATCATGGTCAGGATCGGCAACACCGCCAGCAGCAGAATGAAGCCGGAGAGGATGCCGGCGAATTTGCCGGTTTCGCCGGGCAGCAGCGCCATGCGCTTCTTGGTCAGGGCACTCATTGCGAAGCCTCCAGCAGACGCCGACGACGGCCAGTGATGTATTCAGAGAGAGTCATGATCGCCAGCGTGGTGACGATCAGCACCACCCCGGCTGCCGACGCGGCAGGCCAGTTCATCAGCGGCGCGATCTGGTCATGCACCATCACCGCCAGCATCGGCACGCGACGGCCTCCGAGCAGCAACGGCACCACGAAGCTGCTGGCGTTGTAGGCGAACACCAACGTTGCACCGGTGATGATCCCCGGCAAACTCATCGGCAGAACCACTTGGCGGAACACTTGAAAACGGCTGGCACCGAGGGTCGCAGCCGCTTCCTCATAGGTGCGGGCGACGCCGCGCATGGCGCTGGCAATCGGCAACACCGCGAGTGGAAACGCTGTTTGCACCAGGCCCATCAGGACGCCGTTCTGGTTGTACAGCAACATGATCGGGCGCTTGATCAGGCCGAGGCCCATCAGCGCCTGATTGAGCATGCCGCCGGGACCGAGAATCACCAGCCAGCCGTAGCTTTGCAGCAGCAGATTGACCAGCAACGGCAGCAGCACCGCTGCGAGGAAAATCCGCCGCAGAAACGGCGAGGTCAGCCGCGACATGGTGTACGCCACCGGGATCGCCAGCACCACGGCAATCACCGCGCTGATCAGTGCCAGACGCAAGGTCAGCAGCAAGGATTTCAAGTAATAGGGTTCGAGCAACTGGGCATAACTGGCCAGGCTGAAACCGCTCCACTCCGCGCCTTTGGTGCCGACGCTCATGCGCAGCACCAGCAGGCTGGCGGCGATCAGCACGCCGAGAAACAGCATCGACGGCGTGAGGAAAAACCACGCCCGCGCGGTGGGCGAAACACCGCGCACCGGGCGCACGGCAGCAGCGCCGACCGCTTGGGTCAGGGATTGATGTTCCATAGCAATAATCTCGTCAATGGAAAAACAACTGACGAACACAACTCTCCAAACCACCCCCGCCCCCTTGTAGGAGTGAGCCTGCTCGCGATAGCGGTGTGTCAGCCACCTAATAGGTTGACTGGTATGACGCTATCGCGAGCAGGCTCACTCCTACAGGGGATTTGTGGTGTTCTGAAGGTTTGTGTTCGGCTCAGGAAGAAAAAATTTCCGTATAGCGACGAATCCATTGGTCATGCACGGTGGCCAGGAAGGCGTTGTCGTGCATGATCGCCTTCTCGGCAATCTGCTCCGGCGTGAGGATGAACGGGCTCTTGCGCGCTTCGGCGGAGATGATCGCCTTGGCGTTGACCGGGCCGTTGAAGATGTCCTCGGCCATCTTGCCCTGCACCAGCGGGTCGAGGGAGTGGTCGATGAAGGCGTAGGCCAGGTCGGTGTCGCCCGGCCGATTCTTCGGCATCACCGAGAGCATCAGGTCGGTGTAGAACCCTTCCTTCATGCCGAACGTAGCGCCGAGGCCGTAGTTCGGATCGCGAATCTGTTTGGGGAAAAATGCCGGGGCATAGAGGCCGCCCATGTCCAGCGAACCGGTGCGGAACAGCTCGGCAATCTGGTTCGGGTTTTCGCCCAACGTCACCACGCGATCCTTGAGTTCGGCGAGCTTCTTGAAGCCCGGCTCAATGTTGTGTTCGTCACCGCCGGCCAGTTTCGCGGCGATGATGATCAGGTCCATCGCCTCGGTCCAGTTCGGCGGTGGCAGAAAAATATTCGGCGCCAGATCGGCATCCCACAACGCGGCATAACTGCTCGGCGCCTCTTTCTGGGTGCGAGTGCTGTAGACCAGACTGTTGCACCACAACAGGTAACCGATGCCGTGCCCGTTGGCGCCGGTACGGTATTTTTCCGGGACGTCGACCAGGTTGGGAATGCGGTTGAGGTCGGGTTTTTCCAGCAGCCCGGCGGCCGCCAGACCTTCGGCGCCGACGCCTGCCAACGTGATGATGTCGTACTGCGGACGATCACCGCCGGCCTTGAGTTTGGCTACCATTTCCGAAGTGCTGCCGGTGCGGTCGGCGATGACCTTGGCGCCAGTCTTGGCTTCGAACGTGGCGGCGATGTTGCGCAGTGCCGCGAGGCCGGTGTCATCCGACCAGGTCAGCAAACGCAGGGTCTTGCCGGCGAAGCGGGTGTCGCTGGCGCTCGCCCGGATGAAGGGCATGCTCAGGGCAGCCGCCGCCACCGAGGCGACGCCGACGGTTTTAATGAATTGACGCCTGTTCAGATCGTGCTCGCCCATGACGGACTCCCTTTGTTCTTTTAAGTATGAGGTTGGTCGCAACCGTTGCATCCGCGCGGCCGGGTCCGCTGAAAGCCTTGTTTTCAAAGGCCTGCAGCGCTGCCGACGGGTTCATCCTGAGGTCGTGCAAAACACCTGACTATCGATAAAAACTCATTGAAGCCATGACGCCGACGCATGCCTCGTTGCGAGGCATGCGCTGACCTTTTTCGGGCGTTCAGAGCGCCCGGATCACGTGTTTGATTTCCTGAAACGCGGCCAGGCCCCACGGCCCCAATTCGCGGCCGATGCTGCTCTGCTTGTAACCGCCCCACGCCGCCTGCGGGAAGATCACTTGCGGCGCGTTGAGCCACACCAGCCCTGCCTGCAGGGCGTTGGCGACCCGCTCGGCGGTCTCGGCGTTACGCGTCACCACACTGGCGACCAGGCCGAATTGGCTGTCGTTGGCCAGGGCAATTGCCTCGGCTTCGCTGCTGAAACGGCGCACACACAGCACCGGGCCGAAAATCTCTTCGCACCACAGCGCACTGTCGAGGGGCACGTCGGTGAACACCGTCGGCTGCAAAAAATAACCGCGTGGCAGATCTGCCGGACGATTACCGCCGCACACCAGCTTCGCGCCAGCGCTCAGCCCCCGGTCGATGTGACCAAGCACGCGCTGGTATTGCGCCTGATTGACCAGTGCGCCCATCTCCACGTCCGGGTCGAACGGATCCGCCACGCGAATCGCTTGCGCACGCTTGTGCAAACGTTCAAGGAATTCATCCGCCAATTCATCGGCAACCAACACACGGCTGGTGGCCGAGCACATCTGCCCGGCATTGAAGAAACCGCCACCGCAAGCCAGCTCGACCGCTAATTGCAGATCAGCATCTTCGAGCACCAGCAGCGAAGATTTGCCGCCCAGTTCCAGGCTCACGCCCTTCACCGTTTCGGCGGCACGCTGCATCACCTGGACACCGACGGCGTTACTACCGGTGAAGGAAATCTTGGCGATGCGCGGATCCGCCGACAGTGGTGCACCGACCGCCAGGCCAGTGCCGCAAACAACGTTGAACACGCCTTTGGGCAGGCCGGCTTCGGCGATGATCGCCGCCAGTTCCAGCTCCGGCAGCGGCGTGACTTCCGACGGTTTCAGCACCACGCAGCACCCGGCGGCGAGGGCCGGCGCGAGTTTCCACGCGGTGGTGACCATGGGGAAATTCCACGGCACGATCAGCCCGACCACGCCGCACGGCTCGCGGCGCAAGCGTGCGCTGAAATCATCGCTGGGCAGCGGCACGTTGCTGTCCTGTCTGGCGTCGAGGCCTTCAGCGAGTTCGGCGTAGTACTCGAAGGTGGCGATCACATCGTCGACGTCGATGGCCGCTTCGAACTGCGGTTTGCCGTTGTTGCTCGATTGCAGTTTCATCAAGTGATCGCGACCGTTGCGCACGCCATTGGCGATGTTGCGCAGAATCGCGCCGCGCTCGGCACCGCTGGTTTGCGACCAGTCCTTGAATGCTTCAGTCGCAGCGCTCACGGCCTGGCTCACCGCGTGCTCGTCACCACCATTGACAGTGGTCAGCAACGCCTCAGTGGCCGGGTTGATCACGCGCAGATGTTCGCGGCCGGCCGACCATTGGCCGTTGATGTAGAGGCCGTCGAGTGTGGTTGGAAAATTGATCACTTGGCCACCGCCTGCATCCACTGGTTCTGGTCGATTTCGATTACGCTCGGGCCTTGGCGATCGGTCGCGGCACGCAGTGCACTGCGCAGTTGTTCCACTGAGTTGATCGCTTCGGCGGCGCAGCCGAGGGCCTTGGCCACGCCAATGAAGTCCGGGGTGTAGATGTCGACGCCGACCGGTTCGATGGCGCGGTTGACCATGTATTTCTTGATCTCTTCGTAGCCCTGGTTATTCCACAGCAGGACGATCACCGGGGTGCGCGCTTCGACGGCGCTGGCCAGTTCCGGCAGGGTGAACTGCAGACCACCGTCGCCGATCAGGCACACCACCGGTGGCCGTGCACCTTTATCGGGTTGTCCACCGAGCCATGCGCCAATCGCTGCCGGCAACGCATAGCCGAGGGTGCCGTAGCCGGTCGACGAGTTGAACCAGCGACGCGGACGCTCCGGGTTGAAGGTCAGGTTGCCGGTGTACACCGGTTGCGTGGAGTCGCCGACGAACACCGCGTCGGGCAATTCGTGCAGCACGGTTTCGAGGAAACGGGTTTGCGCCAGCGTCGCTGCATCCCAGGTCGCGGCCAGATCATCACGCAGACGCGCCGCGCGTACCTGGCCCCAATCGTTGCGGCGCTCGGCCAGCGTTTTGTGCGACAAGGCGCTGAGCAATGCCTGCGCGGCATTGCGCGAATCGGCAACCAGGGCGACGTGTGGCGGATAGTTACGCACGGTCTGATCGGCGTCGATGTCGATGCGCAGCAGCTTGCCGGGAATCTCGAAACCACCGGCGAAGGTCACGTCGTAATCGGTTTCGGCCAGTTCGGTGCCGATCGCCAGCACCACATCGGCATCGGCGACCAATTCGCGGGTGGCGACCAGGCTTTGTGTAGAGCCGATCAGCAGCGGATGCGTCGACGGCAACAGACCTTTGGCGTTGATGGTCAGCGCTACAGGTGCGTCGAGCAGTTCAGCCAGTTCGGTAATCTCTGCTGCGGCATCGATCGCACCGCCACCGGCGAGAATCAACGGACGTTGGGCACCGGCCAGCAACGCGCTCATACGACTCACGGCAGCGGGCGCGGCACCGGCGCGGTCGATGTTGACCGGGACACTGGCGAGCAACTCATCGGCCTCTTCCACCAACACGTCCAGCGGAATTTCGATGTGCACCGGACGCGGACGCCCGGCCTGGAACAAGGCGAATGCGCGAGCGAGCACGCCGGGCAATTCCGACGCCGACATCAGGGTGTGAGAGAACGCTGCGACGCCAGCGACCAGTGCGCTCTGGTTCGGCAACTCGTGCAGCTTGCCGCGCCCGCCGCCCAACTGGTTGCGGCTCTGTACGCTGGAGATCACCAGCATCGGGATCGAGTCGGCGTAAGCCTGGCCCATGGCGGTGGAGATGTTGGTCATGCCCGGGCCGGTAATGATGAAGCACACACCCGGTTTGCCGCTGGTGCGCGCATAACCGTCGGCCATGAAACCGGCGCCCTGTTCATGCCGTGGGGTGACGTGGTTGATGCTCGAACGGGCCAGCCCGCGATACAGCTCAACGGTGTGCACGCCGGGAATGCCGAACACCTGCTCGACCCCATAACCTTCGAGTAACTTGACCAGTACTTCGCCACACGTCGCCATGTCATTGCCCTTCTTGTTCGTTTGAGACACAAGGCCCATGCAGGCCTTCAATGGGCTCATTGAACGGTCGGCAGGTAGCGGCAACAATCGATTAAAAGTCATACTAGCCATGTCCTTACGTCATACCTTGGATCCCCATGAAACGACTGCCTCCCCTGCCCGCCCTGCACACGTTTCTGATCACCGCGCAGTGCTGCAACTTCACCCGGGCCGCCGAGCAATTGCACATCACACAAGGCGCGGTGAGCCGGCAGATCGCCGGGCTGGAAGATCATCTGGGGTATGAACTGTTCATCCGTCTGGCCCGTGGCCTGGAGTTGACGGCCGAAGGCCGGGAGTGGTTGCCACGGGTGGAGAAGGTCTTCGGTCTGATCACTGAGGCCACCGAGCAGATCGGTCTCAAGCGCGAAACCCTGCAACTCAAGGCGCCCAGTTGTGTGATGCGCTGGCTGGTGCCGCGCCTGCTGCAATGGCAAAAGGAACGCCCGGATGTGCCGGTCAAACTGACCACGACGTTGGCCCATGGCGTGGATTTTCAGCGCGAGCAGTTCGACGCGGCGGTGATCTATGGAGCGCCGCCGGACAACTCCTCGACCGCGCTGCATCTGTTCGATGAACAACTGACCCCGGTTTGCTCACCGGCACTTTTGAAAGGCCCACCGGAACTGTCCGACCCGGCCGATCTGCAACAGCATCTGTTGTTGCATCCGACCCGCGACACTCAGGACTGGAAGGTCTGGCTGACGGCGGCCGAACTGCAGTTGAATAACGTCAACATGGGCCAGCATTTCGAAACGCTGGATCAGGCGATGTCGATGGCGTCGCATGGGACGGGGGTGGCGATTGGCGACTGGTCGTTGATCGGCGACGACTTGCGTGCCGGACGGCTGGTGATGCCGTTTGAGTTGAAGGTGAAAACAGGGCTGGCGTATTACGTGGTGGTGCCTGCGGGAACCGAGCCTTCGCCGCAGCTGGAAGAATTGATGATCTGGCTGGTTGAGCAGGCGCATTTGCGGTGAGGCTATTTCCCCTCACCCTAACCCTCTCCCAGAGGGAGAGGGGACTGATTGGGGGATATTGAAGAGGTTCAGCGACCTGAACAATTGGCTTTGAATCCATAATCGACTGGATTTTTTCAGGTCGATGTACAGCGCCAGACACCTCGGTCGGCTCCCTCTCCCTCGGGAGAGGGCTGGGGTGAGGGGCAAGGATTCACTCAGTACCCGACAGTAAACCGCTGACGCGAATGCTTCGGCGTTTCCACTTCGTCGATCAGCGCAATCGCGTAATCGGCAAAGGTGATCCAGCTACGCCCTTCAGCGCTCACCAGCAAGTGATCCTGGCCGACACGGAAACTACCCGTACGCTCACCTTCGACAAACTCCGCCGAAGGCGACAGAAAGGTCCAGTCCAGCTCCTGCTCCTGACGCAACGCCTCAAGAAACGCCGCACCCGCACTGGCTTCAGTTTTGTACTCGGCCGGAAACCCCGCACTGTCGATCACTCGCGTGTCGTCCGGCAGCAACAACGAACCGGCACCGCCCACTACCAGCAAACGCTGAACGCCTGCCTGCTTCACCGGCCCGACAATCGCCGCCGCAGGCACGGTGGCAAAATGCGCGGCGGTGATCACCACATCATGACCGGCCACGGCGTCCTGCAACGCGGCCGAATCCAGCACATCGACTTTCTTGCTGACCACACCGCTACGGGCGCCGATCTTCGAGGTATCGCGGGCGATAGCGGTGACGCTATGGCCGCGACGCAGGGCTTCTTCCAGCAGTTGGCTACCGGCTCGGCCGGTGGCACCAATGATTGCGATCTTGCTCATGACATTCTCCAGTTGGCTTGAGAGTGCTGCGTTTTCAGAATCGGCTTACCACTGCATTTCGCCCTTGGCGACTTTCGCGCTCAACTCCAGCGAACTTTCTTCGCCGAGTGTCGGGTAGCGCTTTTTCATCGCGGCGATCAGTGCGGCGGAATCTTTGGCCTTGGCGGTTTCCGCGTCGAAAGCCTTAATGTAGTCGGCGGTGAATTTCACGCTGGCCAGCGAGCGGCGGCTGTCACCCAGGTAGTGACCCGGCACCACGGTGTTCGGTTTGAGGGTTTCGATCGAGTGCAACGTTTCCAGCCAGTCGGCGTGGGATTGCGCGCTCTGGGTATCGGCCATCCATACGTGGATGTTTTCGGCGACAACCACACCACCGACCACGGCTTTGAGCGACGGGATCCACACAAAACTGCGATCCGGTTGTTTGCCGTCGAGGCCGATGACCTGCAATTTCTGCCCTTCGAGCATCAGGCTGTCACCCTTGAGCACGCCCGGCACGATGGTTTTCGCCGGCACGTCGGCGCCCATTTTCGGGCCCCAGAAGGCCAGTTTGCCGGCGACGGTTTTGTTGATGTGATCAACCGTCGGCTGCGAGGCCAATACCTTGGCCTCCGGGAATGCCTTGGTCAGGGTATCAAGGCCGAAGTAATAATCCGGGTCGCCATGGCTGATGTAGATAGTGGTGAGGTGCTTGCCGCTGGCGCGGATCTTTTCCACGACTTGCTCGGCCTGGGATTTGCCGAATTGCGCATCAACGAGGATCGCGTCTTTTTCACCGCTGACCAGCACCGAGGTCACCGGAAAAATCGCGTTTGTCCCTGGGTTGTAGACATCCAGGGTCAGATTGGCAGCCGCTGCATGCGCGGCGAAACCCAGGGAAGCAGTGGCGAGCAGAACGCGTTTGAGTGTGGTGAAGCCGATCATCTGTTGCTCCGATGTCCGAATGCCGTGTTTGGCGATGGAACAGAGCTTAGTTGCCTGACTCAGTACAAAAAATGCGATGCTTGAACATAGTTTGTTTCTGAAAGCGGGCAAATCATGGATCGTCTCCAAGCAATGCGGGTGTTTGTCACCGTGGTGGACCTGGGCAGCCAGTCGGCAGCGGCCGATCATCTGGACCTTTCGCGGCCGGTGGTTTCACGTTATCTGGCAGAGCTGGAGGACTGGGTCGGCGCGCGCCTGATGCACCGCACCACGCGCAAGTTGAGCCTGACCGCCGCCGGCAGTGAGATTCTGCCGCGCTGCCGGCAGATGCTGGAGTTGTCGAGCGACATGCAGGCCGCCGTCAGCGAACCCCACGATGCCCCGCGCGGGCTATTGCGGATCAGCGTCAGCACTTCGTTCGGCCAGGCCCAACTGGCGGATGCGATGGCCGCCTACGTCAAACGCTACCCAGGTGTGAGCATCGATCTGCAAATGCTCGATCGCACGGTGAATCTGGTCGATGAGCGCATCGACCTGGCGATTCGCACCAGTAACGATCTCGACCCCAACCTGATCGCCCGACGCCTGACCGTTTGTCGTTCGGTAGTCTGCGCCGCGCCCGCTTATCTGCAGGAGCAAGCGGCGCCATTACGGGTCGAGGATCTGAGCAGACACAATTGCCTGACGCACTCGTATTTCGGCAAAAGCCTGTGGCATTTCGAGGAGGATGGCGAACCGGTTTCAGTGCCGGTGCAGGGCAATATCAGCGCCAACGAGGCCAGCACGTTATTGCGCGCGACACTGGCTGGCGCGGGGGTGGCGATGCTGCCGACCTATCAGGCCGGGGTGCATATTCACAGCGGCGAACTGGTCCGCCTGCTGCCCCATGCCGAGCCGCGACAGATGAACATCTACGCGGTGTACGCCTCACGCAAACACATGCCGGCGGCGCTGCGCAGCATGCTGGATTTTCTGGTAGAGCGCTTTCCTGAGCATCCGCAATGGGACGTTGATCTGTAAACCGATCCAATGTGCTGAATGGCCGGTTAAATCCTCAAGCACACTCGCTGGCAACTCCCCAGCGCTGACCTATGCTGAAAGTAATACCGCAAGGTATGTCGTTCAGAGGTCTACGCCATGAACATCAAAACAAGAAGGTACATCGCGATTTTCATCACCTGCGCCGCCACCCTGGCACTGTACGGCACCGCTGCCTGGCGGGTCGAACAGCTGCGACAACTGCCGCGCGAGTATGCGAGCTGCAACTTCGAGCGCTGCATTCCGCACAATGCCACTCTGAACGCATTGCGCTGAGGTAATTGAGCTGGAATGCGCCCCTGTGGGAGCGAGCTTGCTCGCGAATGCAGTGTGTCAATCACCATTACTGGCGGCTGATACACCGCTTCGCGAGCAAGCTCGCTCCCACAGTGTTTAGTGTGGTTATGAAATTATTGTTCGGCTTTCAATCGGTCGCGGAAGGCTTTTGGCGATATCCCCACCCGGCGCCGAAACAGGCGCGTGAAGTTGGTCGGATCGGAAAACCCCAACAACTCCGACATCTCGTAAATCGTCATGCTGGTGTAGGTCAGCAAGCGCTTGGCTTCCAGCAACTGACGCTCGTGCATGATCTGCAACGCCGGTTGCCCCGCCAGTTCACGGCAAGTGCCGTTAAGGTGCGATACCGAAATCCCCAGCCGATGCGCCAGGTCTTCAACCTTCACATGCTGGCGATAAGTTTCCTCGACCAATTGAATAAAGCCATTGAGGTATTCGCGCTGACGTTGCGGCCGCTGACTGGCTTTGTGCCGCACGATCGCCTGCCGGCTGACCCAGACCATGATCACGCTGACCAGCGAATGCATGAGCATTTCCCGCGCCGGTTGATGACCGTTGTATTCGGCCTGCAATGCCGAGAACAGGCTGTTGAGGTAATCACCGTCGGTGCCTGCCGGGTAGTTTTCTGCACTGGCCAGTGCGTGCACCGAATCGCCCAGTTGCGCCTGCAAGTGATTGATCAGCGGTGTGGCGAGGGTAACGATGAACCCTTCGACGTCTTCGGAAAAGCGAAAGCCGTGCACCGATAACGGTGGCAGCACTTGAATCGCCGGGGTTTGGAGTTGCGTGCGCTGCCCTTCGATCTCAAGCTCTGCCTGACCTTTGAAGACGAAGAGCAACTGGCACAAATCAGCATGGCGGTGGGGTTTGATTTCCCACTCATGTTCGCGACTGCGGGAGGAAATGGTTTCACAGTGCAGCAAGTCAGGGGTCGGCCAGTCCAGGCTTTCACCGTAGAGCTTGAACACTGGAATCGAAGGCAGCTCAGGCTTGTTCATCACTTCAATCCAGGCCTCGGGGTTGTGGGCGATAATCGCACCGATTGGCAGAATGTACAGGTATCAGCTCAGTTTTCACCTTCAATTGACAGACCCGCAAGGGAAAAATGCAAGCACTCGATCCATAAAAAATATTCACCGGCGCTTGTCGCGTGAAGCTTGCGAGCCATAAAAACAATGAAAACGCTGAAAACCCAAGTCGCCATTATCGGCGCCGGTCCGTCCGGATTGCTCCTCGGCCAGTTGCTGCACAACGCTGGTATCGACACCCTCATCCTTGAACGCCAGACACCTGATTACGTGCTCGGACGCATTCGCGCCGGGGTACTTGAACAGGGCATGGTAGAGCTGTTGCGTCAGGCTGGCGTGAGTCAGCGCATGGACGCCGAAGGTCTGGTGCATGGCGGTTTCGATCTGGCCCTGGACGGACGTCAGGTGCACATCGATCTGCACGCGCTGACCGGTGGCAAGAGCGTGATGATCTACGGCCAGACCGAAGTCACCCGCGACCTGATGGCCGCTCGTCGGGAGGCTGGTGCGCCGACCATTTACCAGGCGAGGGATGTCGTTCCTCACGGCATGAAAAGCGACGAGGCATTTGTCACCTTCGAAAAGGACGGCGAAACCTTTCGCGTCGATTGCGATTACATCGCCGGTTGCGATGGTTTCCACGGGGTCGCGCGGCAGTCGATTCCGGCCGATAGCCTGAAGGTCTTCGAGCGGGTTTATCCGTTTGGCTGGCTGGGGATTCTGGCGGACACACCGCCGGTGCATGAGGAGTTGGTCTACGCCCGCCATGAACGTGGCTTCGCCCTGTGCAGCATGCGTTCGGCCACCCGCACCCGCTATTACCTGCAAGTGCCGGCGGATGAAAATGTCGATGACTGGAGCGATCAGCGCTTTTGGGATGAATTGAAAAATCGTCTGCCGGTGGAGCTTGCCGAGAAGCTGGTCACTGGCCCATCGATTGAAAAGAGCATCGCGCCGCTGCGCAGTTTTGTCGTCGAGCCGATGCAGTACGGACGGATGTTTCTCGTCGGCGACGCGGCGCATATCGTCCCGCCCACTGGCGCCAAGGGTTTGAATCTGGCCGCCAGCGACGTCAGTACGCTGTTCAATATTCTGTTGAAGGTTTATCGCGACGAGCGCACCGATCTGCTGGAGAAATACTCGGAAATCTGCCTGCGCCGCGTGTGGAAAGCCGAGCGCTTTTCCTGGTGGATGACCTCGATGCTGCATCGCTTCGATGACCACGATGCGTTCAGCCAGCGCATCAGCGCCTCGGAACTGGACTACTTTGTCAGTTCAGAAGCAGGGCGAAAAACCATTGCAGAAAATTACGTCGGACTTCCTTATGAGGCTATCGAATAGCCTGCTACCGACTTACACTGGCGAGCATCCCCGCTCGCCTGATGATCTGCGGGACTCTCACTGCCCGCAGGTTTTGCCCGTGACCAATCTCAATCACCCCGAAACGCCCAAACCGGCCATTCGCAGCGTGCTGGTCGCGCTGATGATGGCGATCTTTCTCGGCGCGCTGGACCAAACCATTGTCGCCGTGTCGATGCCGGCCATTTCTGCGCAGTTCAAGGACGTCAGCCTGCTGGCCTGGGTGATTTCCGGGTACATGGTCGCGATGACGGTGGCCGTGCCGATCTACGGCAAGCTCGGCGACTTGTACGGGCGGCGCAAATTGATGCTGTTCGGCATGGGCCTGTTCACCCTCGCCTCACTCTTTTGCGGCATGGCGCAGAGCATGGAGCAACTGGTGCTGGCGCGGATCCTTCAGGGCATCGGCGCCGGCGGGATGATCTCGGTAAGTCAGGCAATCATCGGTGACATCGTGCCGCCGCGTGAACGCGGGCGTTATCAGGGTTACTTCAGCAGCATGTACGCGGTGGCCAGTGTCGCCGGCCCGGTACTCGGTGGTTACATGACCGAGTACCTGTCGTGGCGCTGGGTATTTCTGATCAACCTGCCGCTGGGCCTCGGTGCCTGGTGGGTGGCGCGGCGCAATCTGCGTGGCCTGCCGATTCCCCAGCGCAAACCGGTCATCGATTACCTCGGCACGCTGCTGATGATCATCGGCCTCACTGCCCTGCTGCTGGGCATCACTCAGGTTGGCCAGGGTCATTCGTGGCGCAGCAGTGAAGTGCTCGGGCTGTTTGCATGTGCGGTGGTGGTGTTGGCGCTGTTTGTCTGGCACGAACGCCGGGCGCGGGAGCCGTTGCTGCCGATGCACCTGTTCGCCAATCGCAACGCGCTGCTGTGCTGGTGCACGATTTTCTTCACCAGTTTCCAGGCGATTTCGTTGATCGTGCTGATGCCGCTGCGCTTTCAGAGTGTCACTGGGGCAGGGGCCGACAGTGCCGCGTTGCACTTGCTGCCGCTGGCGATGGGGCTGCCGATTGGTGCGTTTTTCGCCGGGCGTCGCACGTCGATTACCGGACGCTACAAACCGCAGATTCTGACCGGTGCGATGCTGATGCCGGTTGCGATCTTCGGTATGGCGTTCAGCCCACCCGAGGCGACGCTGGTCAGTGGTCTGTTCATGTTGCTCTGCGGTATCTCCAGCGGCATGCAATTCCCGACTTCGCTGGTCGGCACGCAAAACTCGGTAGAGCAACGCGACATCGGCGTAGCGACCAGCACCACCAACCTGTTTCGCTCCCTCGGCGGCGCAGTGGGCGTGGCGTTGATGTCGGCGCTGTTGCTGGCGTTGTTACAGGACTCCAGCTTCGCCCATCTGGCAAGCAGTTCACTGATGAGCGAAGGGCATTCGGGCAACGTCCTGCTCGATGGTCTGAACGCCGCGCCGGGGGATGCGCAGAACGCCTTGCGTGCGGAATTGCTGGTCACGTTCCGGCATTTGCTGTGGGTAAGTGCGGCGGTGTCGTTGCTGGGATTGGCGGCAGCGATTGCGATGCCGAACAACCTGCTGCGCGGACGCGAGCACGGCGCCAAATAACTTTCTCCCGTTGATCGTTCCCACGCTCTGCGTGGGAATGCCTCAACGGACGCTCTGCGTTCGGCTTTGGATGGGACGCAGAGCGTCCCGGGCTGCATTCCCACGCGGAGCGTGGGAACGATCAGTACAAGAGCGGCATTTCGTTCAGGGGCTGTAGTAACCGACGGCTACAAGGAAATGCCCGGCCTTCTTCAGGTAGGCATGTTTGTCCTCAACCTTGCCGGTCACCGGGTTCTTCCAGCGGTATTCATACTCACCGTCATCCTGCTTGCCGATCAGCGCCAGAATCGGCTCGCCCACCGGTTTGCCATCCGGATCCTTGATCTTGCCGAAGTCGGTGTTGATCAAGCGCAGGTTGGTGCCGTGGGCAACGTAGCGCTGGGTGTTCAGATCAACCACAAACACATACAAGTCGTCCTGCAAGTAGCCACCCTTGAGTGAGTTGATCGCCGTCAGCGTGGCCTTCTCGTCTTTGCCCAAATCAGTCGCCGCTTTATCGAGCAACGCCTTGGCCTGCTCGGCCGAGGCTCGCGGCAAGTAGTAACCCACCGCCAGAATCCGCTGACCGATGCGCTGGTAATACACATGCTTGCGCTCGACCTTGCCGTCCGACCAGTTCTGCCAACGGTATTCGGCCTGCTGGATGCCGTTGCCTTCCGGCACTTTCAACGCGTCCTTGAAGGTTTTCTGCAAATCCGGGCCGAGCACTTCACTGACGTCACGACCGATCAACGCTGATGAAGGCCCGCCGCTGGCGAGCATCACGCCTTTGGTGTCGACCACGAACACGTAGCGATCCTTGTCGACGAACTCGCCCTGCCGGCTGAACGCGGCGAACGCCTTGTCGCCATTGTCGTGGTAATAGGCCAGGGCTTTTTCCAGCAAGGCGATGGCGGCCTGACTGTCATCCTTGGCGGTCGTGGCGGCGCTGGCCTGGCCGAAACCGGCCAGTAACATCACGCTGAGCCAGGCCACTTTATGCAAAAACCCCATAGCGCATCCCTCGTTCTTGTTGGTGTTTCAAGAGCGTAGACGGCTTGGGCTGATGTATGGATATTCAGAGGGTTTCTGAACGTTTCGCGGCTTAAGTGGTGAGGCAAGCCTCACCACTGTTGAGCAAGTCTTACGGGCGGGAATTGATCTGCTGCTGCAGGTTCTGAATCTGCGCCTGAAGGGTATTGATGTTGCGGGTCATCTGCCCGCGGAAAGCGTCGAACTCGGCGGTATTGCCGCCGCCTTGCGGGGCTGCCGGGCGGTTGTCCTGCTCGCTTTTGAGGACGACGATTTCCTGTTCGAGGCGATCAATCGCCGCACTCGGGTTGCCCTGCTTCTTCAACGCCGCGATATCGGCACCGAGGCTTTTGAACTGCGCGTCAAAGGCCTTCAACTGAGCGTCGACCTTGCTGGTGTCGGCCGGCGTGCTTTTCACCGTCGCCAGTTCCGCAGTCAAGGCTTTGACCTGCGCCTGCAACTGGGTATTGGCGTTCTGCTGTTCAGTGGTCTGCGCGGTCATCTGTGCCAGTCGTTTGTCCAGATCACTGGCCTGCCCCGCGACGCCTTGCTGCTGTTTGCTCTGATCGAGCAGCTTGCCTTCGAGCTGTTTGATCTGCAGCTTGAGGGCTTCGCTGTCGCTGGTGACGTTGGACTGGCTGGCCACGACCTTGCCGGAAATGTCCTGCAAGCGCCCCGCCGCTTCTTCACTGATGCGCGCGAAGCTTTCCTGGGTGGCGACCAGTTGCTGCTCCATCAACGAGATTTGCTGGAAACTCCACCAGGCCAGACCGACGAAGGCGAAAAACAGTGCGCCGACCAACGCCCACAACGGGCCGGTGCTGGCCGCCTTGACCTTGACCACGGGCGGCGTGCGCGAATGCACGGAGGTGCGAGCGGTGGTCGGAATGTCATCGTCGTCGAAGGTGTCGGCACGCAGGCTCGGGACATCATCGAAATCGTCGTGGGCATCATTACGCATGGACATTGAGGCAACCTTTGTGAAACGCGGTGATGGCTAAATGCTGCGAAGTATAACCGCCGCAGCCGCAGGGATTGACCCCCAAGCGGCTACACGGTTCATTGCCGCCCGGCCGAATCGTTTCAACGGATGTCCTGAGCTTTCCACCAGCCGCAGAACTCATCCAGCGCCGACCACAGGCTGACTTTCGGATCGTAGTCCAGATAATGTCGGGCGCGGCTGATGTCGAGGGTGAAATTTTTTTTCATTACCTGCATGCCGAGCCGCGACAGGGTTGGCTCCGGACGCCCGGGCCAGAGCTTGCATGCACCTTCGTTGAGCGCCGCGACGCTGTAGGCCAGACCATACGATCGGTACTTGGTGACCTGTGGCACTTCCATCTTGCGCATCACGTAATTGACCACATCCCACAACGGTACCGGCGCACCGTTGCTGATGTTGTAAGCCTTGCCCAGCGCGGAACCGGCGGCCAGCAAACTGCTGAGCATCGCTTCGTTGAGGTTCTGCACGCTGGTGAAATCGACTTTGTTCAGGCCATTGCCGATGATCGCCAGGCGGCCCTTGCGCTGCATATTAAGCAGGCGCGGGAAGATACTCATATCACCGGCGCCGGTGACGAAACGCGGGCGCAGGGCAATGGTTTCCAGGCCGAACTCCTGCGCACCGAAAACCTTTTGCTCAGCCAGATATTTGGTCGCGGCGTAGTGATGCTTGAAGCGCTTGGGTACTTGCTCTTCCGTCAGGTTGAAATGATCGCGGCCATCGAAATAGATCGATGGCGACGACAGATGCACCAAACGGCGGACGCGCTGTTTCAGACAGGCTTCGACAACGTTTTCGGTGACCTGCACGTTGCCTTGATGAAAGTCCTGATAGCGGCCCCACAGCCCGACGGCGCCCGCGCAATGCACCACGGCTTCAACATCGGAACACAGCTCGCGGACCAGATCGGGATCGGTCAGGTCGCCGGGGACAAACTCGGCGCCACGGCGCACCAGATGTTCGACGCTCTCGGCCCGGCGACCGTTGACCCGCACGTCCAGGCCCTGCTCCAGGGCGAAACGCGCAAAGCGTCCGCCAATGAAGCCGCTTGCGCCGGTGACCAGAATTTTCATGTAAAGCTCCGATGTCTTTCGTTTTGCCTGATTCGAGTGTCTTGACGCTGGCCCTCAGTCCAACGGCACTAGCCATTGCGCCGAAGAACGCAGCAATTGCTCGGTCAGCAGGCCCAGCAGCTGACCGCCATTACGCCAATGATGCCAGTACAACGGCACGTCGATCGGTTTATCTGGCAGCAGTTCATGCAATAACCCGCGTTGCAATTGATCGCGCACTTGCAGTTCCGGCACCAGGCCCCAGCCCAGTCCGGCTTCGATCAGGCGGATAAAACCTTCCGAGGAAGGACATAAATGGTGTTCGAATCCGCCATCGACGCCCAACGAGGCGAGGTAACGATGCTGGAGGAAGTCGTCCGGGCCGAACACCAGCGCCGGGGTGCGTGGCAGTTGCTCGGCGCGCACGCCGTCGGGGAAATGCCGTGCGATGAACGCCGGGCTGGCCAGCGCGCGATAACGCATCGCCCCGAGCAACACACTGCGTGCGCCGGCCACCGGCCGTTCACTGGCGCAGAGGCACGCGGCCACTTCACCGGCACGCATGCGTTTGAGGCCGACGGTCTGGTCTTCGACAATCAGATCGAGCAGCAAATGTTGTTCGGCGCAAAAATCTCCCACCGCTTCGGCCCACCACGTGGCGAGGCTGTCGGCATTAAGTGCGATGCGCAAACGTTCCGGCAACCCCTCCTCGTCCAGCGCGGGCACAAGGGTTTGCAGGTCACGCTCAAGCAGACGCACCTGCTGCACATGGTTGAGCAGACGCCGGCCTATCTCGGTCGGCGACGGCGGCGTGCCGCGAATCAACACCGGCTGGCCGACCCGCGCTTCGAGCAGTTTGATCCGCTGCGAAATCGCCGATTGCGACAAACCCAGCACCTGCGCGGCCCGTTCGAAGCCGGCCTGCTCGACCACGGCGGCCAGAGCAGAAAGCAATTTGTAGTCGAACATCAGTTTTCCTAATGAGCGATCAGCACTATTGGTTTTTCTTATACAGGTTTCGCCCGGAGAATAGCCAGCAAGCACTCTTTATCAAGGATCACTGCAATGGCTGGCGAAACCTCACTCACAACCTTGTTGCGCAGCATGAGCCCGCAACTGAACGCCGGCGAATACGTATTCTGCACCCTGCCCGACGGCGTGTTACCGAGGGATCTGGAGATCGTCGGCAGCTTCCGCGAACAGGAAGGCCTGACCGTGATTCTCGAACGCTCCCAAGCTGAACAGGCCGGTTTCAGTTTCGACTACGTCGCCGCGTGGATCACCCTCAACGTGCACTCGGCCCTGGAAGCCGTGGGCCTCACCGCCGCATTCGCCACGGCACTGGGCAAGGCCGGGATCAGTTGCAACGTGATTGCCGGCTATTACCACGACCATTTGTTCGTCGGCCAGGCCGACGCCGAACGCGCCATGCAAGTGCTGCGCGATCTCGCAGCCAACGCGGAGTAATTGTTATGTGGCAAAGCTATGTGAACGGCCTGCTGGTGGCGTTCGGGCTGATCATGGCGATCGGCACGCAGAACGCTTTTGTATTGGCGCAGAGCCTGCGTCGTGAACATCACCTGCCCGTGGCGGCGTTGTGCGTGGTTTGCGATGCGCTGCTGGTGGCGGCCGGAGTATTCGGGCTGGCGACGATTCTGGCGCAGAACCCGATGCTGCTGGCGATTGCCCGTTGGGGCGGCGCGACGTTTCTGATCTGGTACGGCAGCCAGGCGCTGCGCCGGGCGTGTTCGAAACAGAGCATGGGGCAAGGCGAGAATCAGACCGTGCGTTCGCTGCGTGCGGTAATGCTCAGCGCTTTGGCGGTGACGCTGCTCAACCCGCACGTTTACCTGGATACGGTGTTGCTGATCGGCTCGCTCGGCGCGCAGCAATCGGTGCCGGGCGCTTATGTAGTGGGCGCGGCGAGTGCTTCGTTGCTGTGGTTTTTCACGTTGGCACTGGGTGCTGCGTGGTTGGCGCCATATCTGGCCCGGCCGAGTACCTGGCGGATTCTTGATCTGGTGGTGGCGTTGATGATGTTCACGGTCGCCGGGCAGTTGATATTGGCGAGCTGATTTATTCCAAACGGCTCTGGAACCTCTATCCCACACAGTTGTTGCGTGGTTATGCCGCAACCCCGGTGCTATGATCGAAACCCTGCGCCGCAAAGAGTAAAAACTCGCCGGTGCATTTCTGGCCGCCCGTGATCGGCCTTGCGCTCACCGCAACAGACCTGATTAGGAGAATCATCATGGCTTTCGAATTGCCGCCGCTGCCTTACGCACACGATGCCCTGCAGCCGCACATTTCCAAGGAAACCCTGGAATACCACCACGACAAGCACCACAACACCTATGTCGTGAACCTGAACAACCTGGTGCCAGGCACCGAGTTCGAAGGCAAGACCCTGGAAGAAATCGTCAAGACTTCCTCGGGCGGTATCTTCAACAACGCCGCTCAGGTCTGGAACCACACTTTCTACTGGAACTGCCTGGCGCCAAACGCCGGCGGTCAACCAACCGGCGCGCTGGCTGAAGCCATCAATGCTGCTTTCGGTTCGTTCGACAAGTTCAAGGAAGAGTTCAGCAAAACCTCGATCGGCACCTTCGGTTCCGGCTGGGGCTGGCTGGTGAAAAAGGCTGACGGTTCCCTGGCTCTGGCCAGCACCATCGGCGCCGGCAACCCGCTGACCAGCGGCGACACCCCGCTGCTGACTTGCGACGTCTGGGAACACGCTTACTACATCGACTACCGCAACGTTCGTCCGAAGTATGTCGAAGCGTTCTGGAACCTGGTCAACTGGAAGTTCGTTGCTGAGCAGTTCGAAGGCAAAACCTTCACCGCTTAAGCTGCGCGCCAGTCAAAAAACCCGGCTTTTGCCGKGTTTTTTATGCCTGCATTTAAATAGCGTTTTTCTCACGCTGAAAGCTGTCTGCCGCTGCTTGCCGCCATGCCACAGCGGGCTAACATCAAAAAGAGGAAAAAATGCTGCGAACCGCTCAAGTTGAGGGGCGAAACTACCGACATAGTACAAATTAGGGCTAATACTCCAGACAGCAGCATTTCGGCCAAGGCTATGGGCGAATCGTCCCCGGTCTGATTGTCCCTTTGACTGCAAACTCGGGATTGCCAATACTCATGGCAACTTGACGCTACCCGCACGGAACAAGGAATAACCCTTTGAAGCTGGAACTCAAGAACAGCTTGTCGGTGAAGTTGCTCCGGGTCGTGCTCCTGTCGGCATTGATCGTCGGCGTAGTCTTGAGCTGCGCACAGATCGTTTTCGATGCTTACAAAACCCGCCAGGCCGTTGCCGGCGACGCCGAACGCATCCTCGACATGTTCCGCGATCCCTCGACCCAGGCGGTTTACAGCCTCGACCGGGAAATGGGCATGCAGGTGATCGAAGGCCTGTTCCAGGACGATGCCGTGCGTCAGGCTTCTATCGGCCATCCCAACGAAGCCATGCTCGCGCAGAAGTCCCGCGAATTGCAGCAGTCCAACAGCCGCTGGCTGACCGACCTGATTCTCGGCCAGGAACGCACCTTCACCACGCAACTGGTAGGGCGTGGTCCGTACAGCGAGTACTACGGCGACCTGAGCATCACCCTCGACACCGCCACCTATGGCGAGGGCTTTATCGTCAGTTCGGTGATCATCTTTATTTCCGGGGTTTTGCGCGCACTGGCGATGGGCCTGGTGTTGTATCTGGTCTATCACTGGCTGCTGACCAAGCCGTTGTCGCGGATCATCGAACACCTCACCGAGATCAACCCCGATCGCCCCAGCGAACACAAGATTCCGCAGCTCAAGGGCCACGAAAAAAACGAGTTGGGGATCTGGATCAACACCGCCAATCAGTTGCTTGAGTCGATCGAACGCAACACCCATCTGCGTCATGAAGCGGAAAACAGTCTGCTGCGCATGGCCCAGTACGACTTCCTCACCGGCCTGCCGAATCGCCAGCAACTCCAGCAGCAACTGGACAAGATTCTGGTCGACGCCGGCAAGCTGCAACGCCGGGTCGCGGTGTTGTGCGTGGGGCTGGATGATTTCAAAGGCATCAACGAGCAATTCAGCTACCAGACCGGCGACCAATTGTTGTTGGCCCTGGCCGATCGTCTGCGCGCCCACAGCGGCCGCCTCGGCGCCCTCGCCCGCCTCGGCGGCGACCAGTTCGCACTGGTACAAGCGGATATCGAGCAACCTTACGAAGCGGCCGAACTGGCGCAAAGCATCCTTGATGATCTGGAGGCGCCGTTCGCCCTCGACCATCAGGAAATCCGCCTGCGCGCGACCATTGGCATCACCCTGTTCCCGGAGGACGGCGACAGCACCGAGAAGCTGTTGCAGAAGGCCGAGCAGACCATGACCCTGGCCAAGACCCGCTCGCGCAACCGTTATCAGTTCTATATCGCTAGCGTCGACAGCGAGATGCGCCGCCGCCGCGAGCTGGAAAAAGACTTGCGCGATGCACTGTTGCGCGATCAGTTCTATCTGGTTTATCAACCGCAGATCAGCTATCGCGATCACCGCGTGGTCGGCGTCGAAGCGCTGATTCGCTGGCAGCATCCGGAACACGGTCTGGTGCCGCCGGACCTGTTCATTCCGCTGGCAGAGCAGAACGGCACGATCATCGCCATTGGCGAATGGGTGCTCGATCAGGCCTGCAAGCAATTGCGCGAATGGCACGATATGGGTTTCGCCGACCTGCGCATGGCAGTGAATCTATCGACCGTGCAACTGCACCACGCCGAATTGCCGCGCGTGGTCAACAACCTGCTGCAGATGTACCGCCTGCCACCGCGCAGTCTGGAACTGGAGGTCACCGAAACCGGCCTGATGGAAGACATCAGCACCGCCGCCCAGCACTTGCTCAGCCTGCGCCGCTCTGGCGCTTTGATCGCCATCGATGACTTCGGCACCGGCTATTCATCCCTGAGCTATCTGAAAAGCCTGCCGCTGGACAAGATCAAGATCGACAAGAGCTTCGTTCAGGACCTGCTCGATGACGACGACGATGCGACCATCGTTCGCGCGATCATTCAACTGGGCAAGAGCCTGGGCATGCAGGTGATTGCCGAGGGCGTGGAAACCGCCGAACAGGAAAGCTACATCATCTCCGAAGGCTGCCACGAAGGTCAGGGTTACCACTACAGCAAACCGCTGCCGGCCCGGGAACTGAGCGCCTATCTCAAACAGGCGCAACGCAGTAACGCGGCCATTCTCTAGAAGATCGAAAGATTGCAGCCTGCGGCAGCGCCTACATTTGGAATGCGTTCCCACTGTAGGAGCTGCCGCAGGCTGCGATCTTTTGATCTGCGTAAATAAGAAATATTTCCAGCCACAACCCTTTACACATAATGCGAAAGATTTGCATTATGTCGCAGTTTTGCGCGCCCCCGCGCCAGTCCAATCAACTACCGAAGCAGGATGTTCGCCATGATTCGTATGCCTCTGGCTACCGCCAGTCTGCTGGCCATCGCTATTTCCCTCGCCGGTTGCGGCGAAGGCAAAGACAAGGCCGCCGCTCCGGCCGCACCGACCCCAGCCGCCAGCACCAGCGCACCTCCAGCGCCTGCCGCTGCCGGTAAAGTCGACGAAGCCGCCGCCAAGGCTGTGGTCGCGCACTACGCCGACATGGTCTTCGCCGTTTACAGCGATGCCGAATCCACCGCGAAAACCCTGCAGACCGCCGTCGACACCTTCCTCGCCAAGCCGAACGCCGACACCCTGAAAGCCGCCAAGGCTGCCTGGGTCGCCGCGCGCGTTCCGTACCTGCAGAGCGAAGTGTTCCGCTTCGGCAACACCATCATCGACGATTGGGAAGGTCAGGTTAACGCCTGGCCACTGGACGAGGGTCTGATCGACTACGTCGACAAATCCTACGAGCACGCTCTGGGTAACCCGGGCGCCACCGCCAACATCATCGCCAACACCGAAGTTCAGGTCGGCGAAGACAAGGTCGACGTCAAAGACATAACCCCGGAAAAACTCGCCAGCCTCAACGAGCTGGGCGGTTCCGAAGCCAACGTCGCCACCGGCTACCACGCGATCGAATTCCTGCTGTGGGGCCAGGACCTCAACGGCACCGGCCCTGGCGCTGGCAACCGTCCGGCCTCCGACTACCTGGAAGGCGCCGGCGCCACTGGCGGTCACAACGATCGTCGTCGTGCCTACCTGAAGTCCGTGACCCAACTGCTGGTCAGCGACCTGGAAGAAATGGTCGGTAACTGGAAGCCGAACGTGGCTGACAACTACCGTGCCACCCTGGAAGCCGAGCCGGGCGAAACCGGTCTGCGCAAAATGCTCTTCGGCATGGGCAGCCTGTCCCTGGGTGAACTGGCGGGCGAGCGTATGAAGGTTTCCCTCGAAGCCAACTCCCCTGAAGACGAGCAGGATTGCTTCAGCGACAACACCCACAACTCGCACTTCTACGATGCCAAAGGCATTCGTAACGTTTACCTGGGCGAGTACACCCGTGTTGACGGCACCAAAATGACCGGCGCCAGCCTGTCGTCGCTGGTGGCCAAGGCCGACCCGGCTGCCGACACCGCACTGAAAGCCGATCTGGCCGCTACCGAAGCGAAGATCCAGGTCATGGTCGATCACGCCAACAAGGGTGAGCACTACGACCAACTGATCGCTGCCGGCAACACTGCGGGCAACCAGATCGTTCGCGACGCCATCGCGTCCTTGGTCAAGCAGACCGGTTCGATCGAAGCCGCTGCCGGCAAACTGGGCATCAGCGACCTGAACCCGGACAACGCTGATCACGAGTTCTGATCACTGCGTTCGATTCAAAAAAGGCGACCTTCGGGTCGCCTTTTTCATGCATGCCAAACACAACCCCCTGCTTCAAGGTGTACCCAATATCAAGTGCACCACCAATCCCTGTGGGAGCGAGCTTGCTCGCGAAGGCGGCATCTGGCGCAACACCAGCAGAGCGACGAACTCCGCTTTCGCGAGCAAGCTCGCTCCCACAAGGTTTGCATTGGCCTTTAGGTTTGCTTCATATCAAGCAAACGATAATTCCTCTTATTCAAACTCCTTCGCCCTGTTAGACTTTGCGCCTTTATTTTCGCCCGTCCGCAGGATGTCTGATGCCCTCGCTGCCTCTTCGCTTGTCCGCACTGTTGCTGGCCCTGGGCCTGAGTGCCTGCGATGACGCCCCGCGTTTCACCAAGGCTGAGCCGGGTGAAGCCCGTTCGGGCGGTGCAGCGACCGTGCGCAAGACCGATCAGAACGCATTCTCCCTGCCCTCGGCCAACCTGCCACCGTCACGGCGAGTGGATTTCAGTGTCGGCAACAGTTTCTTCCGCAGCCCATGGGTGATCGCACCGTCGACCACCACGGCGCGCGATGGCCTCGGCCCGTTGTTCAACACCAACGCCTGCCAGAACTGCCACATCAAGGACGGTCGCGGCCACCCACCGACGCCGGATGCGGCCAACGCGGTGTCGATGCTGGTCAGGCTGTCGATCCCCGACGCGCCGGAATATGCCCGGCTCATCGAGCAGGCTGGCGTAGTGCCGGAGCCGGTCTACGGCGGTCAGTTCCAGGACATGGCCGTGCCCGGCGTCGCCCCGGAAGGCAAAGTGCGCGTCGATTACACGCCAGTGCCCGTGCGTTTCAAGGACGGCACCGAAGTCGAATTGCGCAAGCCAGTGTTGCAGATCACCCAACTGGGCTACGGCCCGATGCACCCGGACACGCGTTTCTCGGCCCGCGTCGCGCCGCCGATGATTGGACTGGGCCTGCTCGAAGCGATCCCCGAAGAAGCGATTCTGGCCAACGCCGCCGCGCAAGCCAAAGACAACAAAGGCATCAATGGCCGTCCCAATCAGGTCTGGGATGATGCGTTGCAGAAAACCGTCATGGGCAGATTCGGCTGGAAAGCCGGGCAACCGAACCTCAATCAACAGAACGTCCACGCGTTTTCCGGTGACATGGGTCTCACCACCAGTCTGCGCCCCTTCGATGACTGCACCGAGGCGCAAACTGCCTGCAAACAGGCGCCAAACGGCAATGGCCCGGACGGCGAGCCGGAAGTCAGCGACAACATCCTGCGTCTGGTGCTGTTCTACAGCCGTAACCTCGCCGTACCCGCGCGGCGTGGCGTCAACGATGCACAAGTGCTGGCCGGCAAGAGCCTGTTTTTCCAGGCCGGCTGCCAGTCGTGCCATACACCGAAATACACCACCGCCGCCAACGCAGCCGAACCTGAACTGGCCAATCAGGTGATTCGTCCATACAGCGATCTGTTGCTGCATGACATGGGCGACGGCCTGGCCGACAACCGTACGGAATTCCAGGCCTCCGGCCGCGACTGGCGCACGCCGCCGTTGTGGGGGATCGGCCTGACGCAAGCCGTCAGCGGCCACACACAGTTTTTGCATGACGGTCGCGCGCGCAATCTGCTCGAAGCGGTGCTCTGGCATGGCGGCGAAGCACAAGCCGCGCAGCAACAGGTTTTGTCTTTCAATGCCGAGCAGCGTGCCGCGCTGCTGGCGTTTTTGAACTCACTTTAAACACTGAAAAAGAATCGGGAGCCCGACATGTTCCGTCCCAAGCTACTGTTCACCAGCCTTGCCGCGCTCGCCCTCGGCGCCTGCTCGCCGCAGGATCCGCAAGCGGTCACGTCGGCGGCCATCGCCAAATCGGTGATCCTGCCGACCTACACCCGTTGGGTCGAGGCCGACAAGCAACTGGCGGTCAGCGCCCTCGCCTACTGCCAGGGCAAGGAAACCCTGGAAACCGCCCGCGCCGATTTCCTGCACGCGCAGAAAGCCTGGGCCGAGCTGCAACCGCTGCTGATCGGCCCGTTGGCTGAGGGCAACCGTTCGTGGCAGGTACAGTTCTGGCCGGACAAAAAGAACCTCGTCGGCCGTCAGGTCGAGCAACTGGTCGTCGCGCAGCCGCAGATCGACGCCGCCGCCCTGGCCAAATCGAGCGTAGTCGTTCAAGGTCTGTCGGCGTACGAGTACATCCTGTTCGACGCCAAGCCTGACGTGGCCAACGCCGAGCAGAAAGCCAAGTACTGCCCACTGCTGATCGCCATTGGCGAACGACAGAAGCAACTGGCCGAAGAGATTCTGCAGGGCTGGAACAACACTGACGGCATGCTCGCGCAGATGACCAAGTTCCCCAACCAGCGCTACGCCGACTCCCACGAAGCGATCGCCGATCTGCTGCGTGTGCAAGTCACTGCACTGGACACTCTGAAGAAAAAACTCGGCACGCCAATGGGCCGTCAGAGCAAAGGCGTGCCTCAACCGTTCCAGGCCGATGCCTGGCGCAGCCAGTCCTCGCTGACCGCACTGGAAGCCAGCCTCGCCGCTGCCAAAACCGTCTGGGAAGGCGTCGACAACAAAGGCCTGCGCAGCCTGCTGCCAAGCGATCAGAAGCCATTGGCCGACAAGATCGACGCAGCCTACGCCGCTTCGCTGAAACTGTTCGACAGCACTCAGCGTTCGCTCGGCGAAATGCTCGAAGACGACGCCGGTCGTCAGCAACTGAACGACATTTACGACAGCCTCAACGTCGTCCATCGCCTGCACGAAGGCGAACTGGCCAAGGCGCTGGGCATCCAACTGGGCTTCAACGCCAACGACGGTGACTGATGAGGGCAAGTGCCATGCTGCGACGTCAGGTTCTGACTTTAGGTAGTGCACTGCTGGGAGCAGTGACGCTGGGCGGCTGGACGCTGTTCAAACGCAAGGATCAGAGCCCGCTGTTGCTGTCGGCGCGCGACGACACCGACGGCAAACACTACGCCGTCGGCTATCGGCTGGATGGCACGCGGGTGTTCGCCACCGAAGTCGGCCAACGCTGCCACGACATCATCAACCATCCGACGCAGCCGATTGCACTGTTCGTCGCACGTCGCCCGGGCACCGAGAGTTACCTGGTCGACCTGCGCGACGGTAAGTTGCTGCAGACCGTGACCTCACAGCCGAACCGGCACTTCTACGGCCACGCCGTGGTGCACAAGGACGGCGAATACCTGTACGCCACCGAGAACGACACCACCGATCCTGGCCGTGGCCTGCTCGGCGTCTACAAGTTCGAAGGCGCGCGACTGGTGCACACGGGCGAGATTTCCACCCACGGTCTCGGTCCGCATCAGGTGTCGTGGATGCCTGACGGCGAGACGCTGGTGGTGGCCAATGGCGGGATTCGTACCGAGGCAGAAAGCCGTGTCGACATGAACCTCAACGCCATGGAGCCAAGTCTGGTGCTGATGCAGCGCGATGGCACCCTGCTGAGCAAGGAAACCCTCGCCCAGCAGATGAACAGCGTGCGCCATCTGGGCATCGCCAGCGACGGTACCATCGTCGCCGGTCAGCAGTTCATGGGCGCCTCGCATGAGCGTTCGGAGTTGCTGGCGATCAAGCGTCCGGGGCAGCCGTTCGTGGCGTTCCCGGTGCCGGAGCATCAGTTGCAGTCGATGGGGCATTACACCGCCAGTGTTGCGGTGCACAGCGACTTGCGCCTGGTTGCGCTGACGGCGCCGCGTGGCAACCGCTTCTTTATCTGGGATCTGGACAGTGGCGAGGTGCGCCTCGACGCGCCGTTGCCCGATTGCGCGGGTGTGGGTGCGGTGAAGGACGGTTTTGTCGTGACCTCCGGGCAAGGACGTTGCCGTTACTACGATTGCCGTCAGGATGAGCTGCTGGCCAAGCCACTGGAATTACCGGCGGGGCTCTGGGACAACCATCTGCATTTGATGGCGTAAAACTGCCTTAAAAGATCGCAGCCTGCGGCAGCTCCTGCATTGGAATGCACTCCTCTGCAGGAACTGCCGCAGGCTGCGGTCTTTTTGCGCGCCCCTGTAAGAACTGCCAGTTGGAATCCCCCCTGTACTCGGAGTAATGTGCCCGCCTGTCTCACCTGATTTATCCAAGGAACTGGAAATATGCTGCGTCGCCGCATGCTGATCATGTTGGGTGTTGTTTTGTTGATCGTCCTGGTGCTGGGCGGATACAAAGCCTTTTCGATCTACACAATGATCCAGGGCTTTTCCAAGCCGAAACCGCCAATCAGCGTTGCCGTGGCCAATGCCACCGAGCAACCGTGGCAGATGCGTTTGCCCACCGTCGGCTCTCTCAAGGCGCTGCAAGGTGTCGAGCTGAGCCTGGAAGTGGCCGGCACCGTCACCGAACTCAAGTTCGAGTCCGGACAGAAGGTCAAGGCCGGGCAACCCTTGCTGCAACTCGACAGTGGCGTCGAAACTGCCCTGCTGGAAACCGCCAAGGCTGATCTCGGGCTGGCGCAACTGGACTTCGGCCGTGGCGCGCAACTGGTCGATAGCCGCGCAATCTCCAAAGGCGAGTACGACCGGCTCTCCGCTGTACTGCAGAAAAATAAAGCCACGGTCAATCAGCTCAACGCTTCGCTGGCGAAAAAACGCATCCTCGCACCGTTCAGCGGCACCATCGGCATCCGTCAGGTCGACGTCGGCGACTACCTCGCCAGCGGCACCAAAATCGCCACGCTGCAAGATCTGAGCAGCCTCTACGCCGACTTCTACCTGCCCGAACAATCGGTGCCGAAACTGGCCATCGGTCAGCCTGTGCAGATCGCTGTCGCCGCCTATCCCAAGCAAAACTTCGCCGGCAAGATCAGCGCGATCAACCCGATCGTCGAAAGCACAACGCGCAACATTCTGGTTCGCGCCACGCTGGCCAACCCCGACGGCAAATTGCTGCCGGGCATGTTCGCCAGCCTCGAGGTGCTGTTGCCGGATCCGCAGAAACACATTGTCGTGCCGGAGAGCGCGATCACCTACACCCTCTACGGCAACTCGATCTACGTGGTCGGGCAAAAGAAAGCCGAAGACGGCAGCGTCGAAAAGGACGACAAGGGCCAACCGGTGCTGATCGCCGAACGCCGCTTCATCGAAACCGGTGAACGCCGCGATGGCCTGGTGATGATCAAAAAGGGCGTGCAAAGTGGCGAACAAGTGGTGACGGCTGGCCAGATCAAACTGGACAACGGTGCCCACATCGCCATCAGCGACGACAAGACCCTCGGCGAGCAGAACAGTCCGCCGCGCGCCGACTGATCAAGGAAATCCCATGGCTTTTACTGATCCGTTCATTCGCCGCCCGGTGCTCGCCACCGTGGTCAGCCTGTTGATTGTGCTGCTGGGCTTTCAGGCCTGGAGCAAGTTGCCGCTGCGCCAATACCCGCAAATGGAAAACGCCCTGATCACGGTGACCACCGCTTATCCCGGAGCCAACGCCGAAACCATTCAGGGCTACATCACCCAGCCGATGCAGCAGAGCCTCGCCAGCGCCGAAGGCATCGACTACATGACTTCGGTCAGCCGGCAGAACTTCTCGGTGATTTCGATTTACGCCCGTATCGGTTCCAACACCGACCGTTTGTTCACCGAGCTGCTGGCCAAAGCCAACGAGGTGAAAAACAAGCTGCCACAGGACGCCGAAGACCCGGTGCTGAGCAAGGAGTCCGCCGACGCCTCGGCGCTGATGTACATCAGTTTCTTCAGCAAGGACTTGAGCAACCCGCAAATCACCGACTACCTGTCACGGGTGATCCAGCCAAAACTGGCGACCTTGCCGGGCATGGCCGAGGCGGAGATTCTCGGCAATCAGGTGTTCGCCATGCGCTTGTGGCTCGACCCGGTGAAACTCGCCGGTTTCGGCCTCAGCGCCAGCGATGTGACCAACGCCGTGCGCCAGTACAACTTCCTCTCCGCCGCCGGCGAAGTGAAAGGCGAGTATGTGGTCACCAGCATCAACGCCAACACCGAACTGAAATCCGCTGAAGCCTTCGCGGCGATTCCGCTCAAGGTCAGTGGCGACAGCCGCGTGTTGCTGAGTGATGTCGCGCGGGTGGAAATGGGCGCGGAAAACTACGATTCGATCAGCTCGTTTGGCGGCACGCCGTCGGTGTACATCGGCATCAAGGCCACCCCGGGCGCCAACCCGCTGGATGTGATCAAGGAAGTGCGCAAGCTGATGCCCGAGCTGGAAGCGCAACTGCCGCCGAACCTGAAAAGCGAGATCGCCTACGACGCCACGCTGTTTATCCAGGCCTCGATCGATGAAGTGGTAAAAACCCTGTTCGAGGCGGTGCTGATCGTCATCGTCGTGGTGTTCCTGTTCCTCGGCGCATTGCGCTCGGTGCTAATCCCGGTGGTGACCATTCCGCTGTCGATGATCGGCGTGATGTTCTTCATGCAGATGATGGGTTACTCGATGAACCTGCTGACGCTGCTGGCGATGGTGCTGGCCATCGGTCTGGTGGTGGACGATGCGATTGTCGTGGTGGAAAACATTCACCGGCATATCGAGGAAGGCAAGACGCCGTTTGATGCGGCGCTGGAAGGCGCACGGGAAATCGCCATGCCGGTGGTGTCGATGACCATCACCCTGGCGGCGGTGTATGCGCCGATCGGTTTCCTCACCGGGCTGACCGGAGCGTTGTTCAAGGAGTTTGCGCTGACCCTGGCCGGCGCCGTGGTGATTTCCGGAATCGTCGCCCTGACCCTGTCGCCGATGATGTGCGCGTTTTTGCTGCGCCACGAGGAAAATCCCAGCGGCCTCGCGCATCGCCTCGACCGCATTTTTGACGGCCTCAAGCGCCGCTATCAGAGCATGCTGCACGGCACGCTGAACACGCGACCGGTGGTGCTGGTGTTCGCAGTGATCGTGTTGTGCCTGATCCCGGTGTTTCTCAAGTTCACCAAATCGGAACTGGCCCCGGACGAAGATCAGGGCATCATTTTCATGATGGCCACTGCGCCGCAGCCAACCAACCTCGATTACCTGAGCACCTACACCGACGAATTCATCAAGATCTTCAAAGAGTTCCCGGAGTACTACTCCTCGTTCCAGATCAACGGCTACAACGGTGTACAGGCGGGGATCGGCGGCTTCCTGCTCAAGCCGTGGAATGAGCGCAGTCGCACGCAGATGCAAATCCTCCCCGAGGTGCAAGGCAAACTGGAAGGCATTCCTGGCTTGCAGATCTTTGGTTTCAACCTGCCCTCCCTGCCCGGCACCGGTGAAGGCTTGCCGTTTGAGTTCGTGGTCAACACCGCCAACGACTATGAACTGCTGCTGCAAGTGGCTGACCGGATCAAGAAACGTGCAATGGAGTCGGGCAAGTTCGCCTTCGTCGATCTCGATCTGGCGTTCGACAAACCCGAGGTGGTGGTCGATATTGACCGCGCCAAAGCAGCGCAGATGGGCGTGTCGATGCAGGATCTCGGTGGCACGCTGGCGACGCTGTTGGGCGAGGCGGAAATCAACCGTTTCACCATTGATGGGCGCAGCTACAAGGTCATTGCCCAGGTCGAACGCCCCTATCGCGATAACCCGGACTGGCTGAACAACTACTACGTGAAAAACACTCAGGGCGAGTTATTGCCGCTGTCGACGCTGATCAAGGTCAGCGACCGCGCTCGACCGCGCCAGCTCAATCAGTTCCAGCAACTTAACGCCGCGAAGATCTCCGGTTTCCCGTTGGTGAGCATGGGTGAAGCCATCGACACCGTGTTGCAGATTGCCCGCGAGGAAGCACCGGCCGGGTTTGCTTTCGACTACGGCGGCGCCTCACGCCAGTTCGTGCAGGAAGGCAGTGCCCTGTGGGTAACCTTCGCGCTGGCCCTGGCGATTATCTTTCTGGTGCTGGCGGCGCAGTTCGAGAGCTTCCGCGATCCGTTGGTGATTCTGGTGACGGTGCCGTTGTCGATCTGCGGCGCGCTGATTCCGCTGTTCCTCGGCTGGTCGAGCATGAACATCTATACCCAGGTCGGGTTGGTGACGCTGATCGGGCTGATCAGTAAACACGGCATCCTCATCGTCGAGTTCGCCAACCAGTTGCGCAAGGATAAAGACCTGACGGCGCGTGAAGCCGTTGAGGAAGCGGCAGCGATTCGTTTACGCCCGGTGTTGATGACCACGGCGGCGATGGTGTTTGGCATGGTGCCGTTGATTCTCGCCACGGGTGCCGGCGCGGTCAGTCGGTTTGATATCGGCATGGTGATTGCCACGGGGATGTCGATTGGCACGTTGTTTACGCTGTTTGTGCTGCCGTGCGTTTACACCCTGCTGGCGAAACCCGATCCCAAACAAACCGCATAACCCTGTGGGAGCGAGCTTGCTCGCGAAAGCGGTCTTTCAGTTAATACTTATAGTGCCTGACACACCGCCTTCGCGAGCAAGCTCGCTCCCACATTTGGTTGGCGTTTATCCATAAAATCCGGGCATAAAAAAAGGCCTCGCATCTGCGAGGCCTTTTATATGGGCTTCAATCGGTTCAACTCTGCGGCCTCATCCCTTGAGAAAGTCCGAACATGAACAACAACAGATCATGATCGGGTTTGGTCGCCACGGAGGCTTTTGCCACCCGTGGGACTGCGCAGTGGGCGTCGTCTACGGACGAGCCCACTACCTGCATGCGGGGCTGCTCCCAGGCAGCCACCGCCAATGACGCAACTGCCAAGGCTCCAACCAAAAACAAACCTCGTGCAATTTCTAGTTTCATCGCTATAAACCTTTGATAGCGCTGCCAAACGCCGTCTCATAAAAGTAGACGAGTTTTTTCCAGTCCGTGTCGCGGAACGACGAATGGCGGCGCAATTGCTTCATGTCGTGGGAAGCGGCGCGATAGGCGGTCAGACGCTGGCGGCATTTCTCCAGATCGATCAACGCGACTTCGACCTTGGCCGACTCGCCTTCGCCCGTCACACGCACAAACACGTGTTTGATGTAGATGCAGCTGTGCTGCCAACGGCCCTTGTGCATGCGCGCCAGGTTCTCGGCGAGGTCCTTGAGCACGCGCTCATAAACCACATCACCGCACTGATCGCGACCGCCGGCAGCCGCCAGCCAATGTTCCAGTTCCTGGAAACCGTCCAGGGACTTGGTGACCAGCAGAGCGCGCCATTTGTGCTGCGGATCAGGCTGAGCGCCGCAGAAAACGATTTGCGGCACGCGCACACCGAGCTTGCTCACGCCGGTCAGCGCATCAAGTTCACGCAAAACAGTAGGACGGCCAAAAGGGTGCAACCAACTGCGATAGATGTGACCGGTCTGGCGCTTGGCATACAGCAGTTGACCATCGCGCCCCACGACCCTTTGCACGCCACTTTCCCCGCCACGTCGAACATTGGGTTCTTCCACCCACTCGCCGCGCTGGTTCCAGTAAAAGTCAAAGCGATCTTGCGAAGCGACATCCGTTTCTGCTGCAAATTGCACTGCCATCCTGTTACCTCTTGCGTAATACGTAAACCCGCCACATGGCGTAGAGCGGAATAAAGTCCAGTTGTTCCTGAATCCGAAAACCTGCTTCCTCGAACTCCTTTTCCACCGTAGCGGCCGGTAACACAAAGCGATTCTGATACTCGCGTTTGTCACGGTTGCGCTCGGCTCGCTGGCGTTTCCAGGCTTTGAAATTGCCATCAACCCACAGCGAAACGATCACACTGTCCCGGGTAACGCGCTCGAATTCGCGCAGAATCGCCCGGCGATGCTCGGCTTCACCGATGTGGTGGAGCAGACGCATACAGAAAATGCTGTCGACGGCGTTGTCAGGCAAGGCAATGTCGAAGGCAGAGGTGTGCAAGGGTTGTACCCGTTTCACTACATCCGCCGGTTGCGACTCCATGGCCGTCTTGATCATCGACTCGGAATTGTCCGCGCCGATAATCACCCGGTTGGCCTTTTCGCCCAACAACGGCCAGAAACGCCCGGCACCGCAAGGCAGATCCAGCACCAGTCCCGGTTCACCCACCGACGCCAGCGCCTTGCGGGCCAGCTGTTCGTCACGCCAGTGGGAGAGACGCCGTCCAAGGCTTTCTTTGTGCTTGCGCAGGTATTTCTGCGCGTGTTGATCGTCGTACTTCTCGGAAAAATCGAGTTTGATCGGACCGGCCATCACCTGGACTCCTGAATTGCTGATGTCACCACCTTAAGGAGCGGCGTGTCAGCGTCAGGTCATCCATTTGTGAAAAAAATGTCCGGTAAACAGACAAATTATTACAGCGTTATACAGGAATTAGACAGGTAGGAGGGAGTAGCATCGAGCCACTCCGTGCATCAGATTTTGCCCAGATCCACCTCGAAGCGGCAGCCATTGGGTTCCATCGTGCTCAGGCTGACGGTCCAGCCCTGGTTCTCGCAGATCCGCTGCACCAGCGACAACCCCAACCCCAAGCCTTCGCCGCGCTTTTCGCTGCCACGCACGAAAGGCTCGAACATGGCTTCGCGTTTTTCTTCCGGAATGCCGACACCGGAGTCTTCCACCACAAAGCCGTTGGCCGTGAGTGTCAGGCGAATGAAGCCCTTCTCGGTGTAGTGACAAGCGTTGCGCAACAGGTTGCCCATCACCGCGGTCAACAACGTTGCGTTGTAGCACGTGGTCGGCGGATTTCCCGGCTCGAACTGCAAGGTCAGCCTTTTGCTTTCGATCGGCTCACGCCACACGCACAACAAGCTGTCCGCGACTTGAGCGAGATTCTGTTGCGGCGCCGAACCAGCATCTTCGCGTTGAGAGCGGGCGAGCATCAGGAAGGTCTGCACCAGCTCGCGCATTTCCTCACTGGCCCGGGCAATGCGCTCGACCTGATTGCGCCCACGCTGATCGATGGCCGGGTTTTCCATCAGCAGTTCACAGGAGCTGGCCAATACCATCAACGGCGTGCGCAACTCATGACTGACATCGCTGGTGAACAATCTTTCACGTGTCAGCGCCTGACGCAGACGCCCCAGCGTGGCATCGAACGCCACCGCCAGTTCGCCCACTTCGTCTGCCGCGTAATCCGGTGCCAGCGGCGGCGCCAGACCGAGCAACTGATCGCGATGGCGAACCTGCCGGGCCAGGCGCACCACCGGCGCCATTACCTTGCGCGCCAGCACCCAACCGAGGAACACCGCCAGGGCCAGGCTGAGCACAAAGCCCACCAGCACCACGGCAAACAGCACCCGCTCGCGCTCTTCGAAATCGCTTTGATCCTGCAGCAGCACATAACGCCGACCGTCGACGACTTCGACCATCGCGTGATACGACAGCTGCTCGCGGAACACTTCATGGAAACCCGCATCGAGGTGACGCAGGTCCTTGGGCAGCTCGAAATCGCCCGGGCCGCCACTGAAATAGAACAACTGGTCGGGTTCCGGGCGATGGCTCCAGTCCGAAACGTTGTCCATCAGCAGAAGCCGTTGCAGATCGCCGCCCAGCCCCGCCGAAATCAGTTTTTCTTCCACCAGGTGCACGGTCGCGACGATGCCCATGGCAAAGGCCCCCGCGACCAGCGCGCTCATCAGCGCAAAGGCAATGATGATCCGCTGGGAAAGGCTTTGCTTAAACTCCATCGCGGCCCTCGGCCAAGCGATAACCGACGCCGTGCACGGTTTGCAGCAATGGCTTGGCAAACGGTTTATCGATCACCTGACGCAATTGGTGGACGTGGCTGCGCAGGCTGTCGCTGTCCGGGCAATCATCGCCCCACAGCGCTTCTTCGAGAATTTCCCGGCGCAGGACGTGCGGGCTCTTCTGCATCAACACCGCCAGCAGCTTGAGGCCGACCGGATTGAGTTTCAGCAGTTTGCCTTCGCGGGTAACCTCAAGCGTGTCGAGGTCATAGCTCAGATCACCGACCTGCAACGCCCGGCGCCCGCCACCCTGGGTCCGACGCATCACTGCTTCGACGCGCGCGGCCAGCTCGGACAAGGCGAAGGGTTTGACCAGGTAATCGTCAGCCCCGGACTTGAAACCCTGGAGACGATCGTCCAGTTGATCGCGAGCGGTCAGCATGATCACTGGCGTGTCCCGACGAGCGTCTTCACGCAGACGTTTGCACAGGGTGTAGCCATCGATGCCGGGCAACATGATGTCGAGCACGATCAGGTCGTAATGCTCGGTGGCCGCCAGGTGCAGACCCGACAGACCGTCCTGGGCGCAATCGACGGTATAGCCTTTGAGCCCCAGGTAATCGGCCAGATTGGCGAGGATATCGCGGTTGTCTTCAACCAATAGAATTCGCATGGGCACTCCTCCGTACACAGTAACGGCCGTCATGGCTCGCGCAGCTTAAGGCCATCGCCAGCTCAGAGCTAGGGCTGAAAGCCTCGTAAATCAACTCTCTCAAGCAAATTCAAACCTTAACGAGTTTTTCACTATTGGTTCACAACCTGACTACAGTGACAACGCGAGACTCTCGCGCCATTAGATATAAGGAAATGTAGACAATGGACTTTTTCAAGACGGCGCCTATGCGCCTTCTGTTGCTGGTCACCGGTGTGTGGCTGCTGGTATTTCTCCTGACTCGAACCGTTCTGTTGCTGACTCATCTGGATGAGGCCGGCGGTGGCACGCTTTCGCTGTTTGGTATCGGCTTGCTGTATGACTTGGGGTTTCTTGCCTATGCGGCGTTGCCGATGGGCCTGTACCTGCTGCTCTGCCCGCCGGCCCTGTGGCGCCGCCGTGGCCATCGCTGGTTTCTGCAAGGGCTGCTGACCGTCAGCCTGTTCGCCATGCTGTTCGTGGCGGTGGCCGAGTGGCTGTTCTGGGACGAGTTCGGTGTGCGCTTCAACTTCATCGCGGTCGACTATCTGGTGTATTCCGACGAAGTGCTGAACAACGTGCTGGAGTCTTACCCGATCGGCACGCTGCTGAGCATTCTGGCGTTGCTGGCCGTCGCGCTCGGTTTTGCCCTGCGCAAACCGTTCAATGCCGCGCTGAATGCGCCATTGCCGCCGCTGCGTGGGCGCCTGCTCAATGCCCTGGGGCTGTTGATCATTGCCGGTCTGAGCCTGCAACTGCTCAGCCAGGATGCGCCACGTGCGCAAGGTGGCAATGCCTATCAGAACGAACTGGCCAGCAACGGCCCGTATCAGTTCTTCGCCGCGTTCCGGAACAACGAACTGGATTACACGCAGTTCTACAGCAGCCACACGCCCGAGGTGGTCGCCCGACAGATTCGCGCCGAACTGAGCGAGCCCAACGCGCGCTTCATCGGTCAGGACCCACAGGACATCCGCCGGATGATCGACAATCCCGGCACTGCGCGTACACCCAACATCGTCCTGGTCACCATCGAAAGCCTCAGCGCCAAATACCTGGGCAGTAACGGCGACAAACGCGACCTGACGCCCAATCTGGATGCGCTGCGTAAACAGAGCCTGTATTTCAGCAATTTCTACGCCACCGGCACCCGCACCGACCGCGGCCTGGAAGCCATCACACTGGCCATCCCACCAACCCCGGGGCGTTCGATCGTCAAGCGTATCGGTCGCGAGAGCGGTTTTGCCAGCCTTGGCCAGCAACTCAGCGCGGTGGGTTACGACAGCGTGTTCGTTTACGGTGGGCGCGGCTACTTCGACAACATGAACGCGTTCTTCAGTGGCAACGGCTATCGGGTGGTCGACCAGAGCAGCGTTGATGAAACCGAGATTCACTTCAAGAACGCCTGGGGCATGGCCGACGAGGATCTGTACAAACAGACGCTGAAGCTGGCCGATGCCGACTATGCCAAACAGCAACCGTTTCTGTTGCAGTTGATGACCACCTCCAACCATCGTCCCTACACCTACCCGGACGACCGGATCGACATCAAATCCGGTAACGGTCGCGATGGCGCGGTGAAATACACCGACTATGCGATTGGCCAGTTCCTCGACCAGGCGCGGCAAAAACCGTGGTTCGACAACACGATCTTCATCTTCGTCGCCGATCACACGGCGGGCAGCGCCGGTAAAGAAGACTTGCCGATTGCCAACTATCAAATTCCGCTGTTCATTTATGCACCGAAGCTGATCGAGCCTCGCGAGAATGGCCAACTGGCGAGCCAGATCGACCTGGCACCGACGCTGCTGGGCTTGTTGAACATGGATTACGAGTCGACGTTCTTCGGGCGCAACCTGCTACAGGACAACCCACTGCCACCACGCGTCGTGGTCGGCAACTACCAGCATCTGGGCCTGTTTGACGGCAAGGATCTGGCGATCCTCAGCCCGCGCCAAGGCTTGCGTCGGCATGACGATGCGCTGACCGAGAGCCGCGAATCGCGGGCCTCCAGCGATGATCCGTTGATCAGCCGCGCCATCACCTATTACCAAACCGCCAGTTATGGCTTCAAGCAACAGCTGCTTGCCTGGAAAGCACCCAAGGAGGGTGTTCCACAAGTCAGCGAACGTTAATTGAAACGCCCCGGGCTGATGCCCCGGGGCGTTTTCTTTTGTTCAGGATCCGACATGTCATCAAGTGTTGTACGCCCTACCCCTCGCCCGCTGAATCTGTGGCTGTATCTGGGTATTCCAATCATCGCGGCGATAAGCCTGATTCTGCTGGAAATGACCGACCTGGACATGGTGCTGGCGCGGTTGTTCTATGACCCGGTGGCCGGCGACTTCATTGGCCGCCACAGTTTTTTCCTGGAAGACATCCTGCACGATCGCGCCAAGCAGGTGGTGATCGCGTTTTCGGTGTTTGCGGTGCTGGGGTTTCTCGGCTCGTTCTTCGTCGGCAGACTGAAACCGTTCAAGCGCGAACTGGGTTGTCTGGTGCTGTCGCTGGGCCTGGCGACCTCGTTCGTCACCCCGGTCAAAGCCGTAACGGCGGTGCAGTGCCCATGGAGCCTGGAGCAATTTGGCGGCCATGAAACCTACAGCAAACTGATGGAACATCGTCCACAAACCGACAAACCTGGCCGTTGCTGGCCTGGTGGTCATGCGGCGACGGGGTTCACCTTGTTTGCGCTGTTCTTTGTCCTGCGTGATCGCCGTCCGCGTCTGGCCCGTCAGGCGTTTATCTTTGCCTTTGCGCTGGGTTCGGTGTTTTCGATCAGCCGGATGATGCAGGGTGCGCACTTCTTTTCGCACAACGTGTGGACGGCGATTTTCTGCTGGCTGATTTGCCTGGGGTCGTATTACTGGGTGCTGTATCGCCCGGCGGTGAAAACCGAGGCCGTGGTCAAGGCACAACCGGTCAGCGCCTGACATATAAATCCAATTGTGGGAGCTAGCCTGCTCGCGAATGCGGTGTGTCATTCAACATTAATGTTGGCTGATCCGACGCCTTCGCGAGCAGGCTCGCTCCCACAGGGGATTGGTGTGAAGCTGAAATTTGGGCAATAAAAAACCCCGCTGGCTTGCGCCAGCGGGGTTTTGCGTTACAGGGGTAAGGCTGGCTTACATCATGCCGCCCATGCCACCCATGCCGCCCATGTCTGGCATGCCGCCGCCTGCAGCGCCGTCTTTCTTCGGCGCGTCAGCTACAGCTGCTTCGGTGGTCAGGATCAGACCGCCGATCGACGATGCCGCTTGCAGAGCGGAACGAGTCACCTTGGTTGGGTCCAGGATGCCCATTTCGATCATGTCGCCGTATTCGCCAGTCGCAGCGTTGTAACCGAAGTTACCTTTGCCGTTCTTGACTTCGTTGACGACAACGCTTGGCTCGTCGCCGCTGTTGGCAGCGATCTGACGCAGCGGTGCTTCAACAGCGCGACGCAGCACAGCGATACCCACGTCCTGATCAGCGTTGTCGCCTTTCAGGTCAACCAGGGTTTGCAAAGCGCGGATCAGCGCAACGCCACCGCCAGGTACCACGCCTTCTTCAACGGCTGCACGGGTTGCGTGCAGGGCGTCTTCAACGCGGGCCTTCTTCTCTTTCATTTCAACTTCGGAACCAGCGCCAACCTTGATCACTGCAACGCCGCCGGACAGCTTGGCCAGACGCTCTTGCAGTTTTTCACGGTCGTAGTCCGAGGAAGTTTCAGCAACCTGAGCACGGATCTGAGCGATACGCGCCTGGATGTCGGAATCTGCACCGGCACCGTCAACGATGATGGTGTTTTCCTTGGAAATGGTCACACGCTTGGCGCTGCCCAGGTTTTCCAGGGTAGCGGCTTCCAGGCTCAGGCCGATCTCTTCGGAGATAACGGTACCGCCGGTCAGAACTGCGATGTCCTGCAGCATGGCCTTGCGACGGTCGCCGAAGCCTGGCGCCTTGACGGCTGCGACTTTGACGATGCCACGCATGTTGTTCACAACCAGAGTCGCCAGGGCTTCGCCTTCAACGTCTTCGGAAACGATCAGCAGTGGACGGCCGGCTTTGGCAACGGCTTCCAGCACTGGCAGCATTTCACGGATGTTCGAGATCTTTTTGTCGACCAGCAGGATCAGCGGGCTGTCCAGCTCGGCAACCATGGTCTCTGGCTTGTTGACGAAGTACGGGGACAGGTAGCCACGGTCGAACTGCATGCCTTCAACAACCGACAGTTCGTTTTCCAGGCCAGTGCCTTCTTCAACGGTGATCACGCCTTCTTTACCGACTTTTTCCATGGCTTCGGCAATGATGTCGCCGATGGAGTTGTCGGAGTTGGCGGAGATGGTGCCTACCTGAGCGATTGCCTTGGTGTCAGCGCATGGCTTGGACAGGTTCTTCAGCTCTTTGACGATAGCGATGGTCGCTTTGTCGATACCGCGCTTCAGGTCCATCGGGTTCATGCCGGCAGCGACGGCTTTCAGGCCTTCGTTGACGATCGACTGAGCCAGAACGGTAGCGGTGGTAGTACCGTCACCAGCGTCATCGTTGGCACGGGAGGCAACGTCTTTGACCAGCTGCGCGCCCATGTTTTCGAAGCGATCTTCGAGTTCGATTTCTTTGGCGACGGAAACGCCGTCCTTGGTGATGGTCGGAGCGCCGAAGCTCTTCTCGATGATCACGTTACGGCCTTTCGGGCCCAGGGTCGCTTTTACTGCGTCAGCCAGGACGTTGACGCCCTTGAGCATTTTTTTACGGGCGGAATCGCCAAACAGAACTTCTTTAGCAGCCATGATCGATATTCCTTAAATACTTTGTAGTAGCGGGAAAATGAACGGGGTTATCAGCCTTCGATAACAGCGAGGATTTCGTTCTCGCTCATTACCAGCAGGTCTTCGCCGTCGACTTTCACTGTGTTGCTGCCGGAGTAAGGACCGAACACAACCTTGTCGCCTTCTTTAACGGACAGTGCGCGCACTTCGCCGTTTTCCAGAGCTTTGCCCGGGCCTACAGCGAGAATCACACCGTGGTTGGCTTTTTCAGCAGCCGAACCTGGCAGGACGATACCGCCAGCGGTTTTCTTTTCTTCTTCGCTGCGACGGATTACGACGCGGTCATGCAGAGGACGAAGCTTCATTGTCGATCTCTCCTAATTGTGGTTTTCATCGGCCGGTGTAGTCCCGGCGGGTTTAACAAATCCGGCCTGCGCCGGTTGCGATTCGTCGAGCGAACCGCGGAAGTCTGTCCGGTTCAAATACCGGAAACCTTTCGGTGACCGATACATAAGGGCGCATAAGCTGATTACAAGGGCGAGGCGAAAAATTTTTCACCGATGTGTTGCACAAAAGCAGCCCATAAACGAACACGGCACCCGAAGGTGCCGTGTAGATAGAGCAGTTACTTGTTGTCGCGGTGTTCGAACTCGCCTTCGATCACATCACCCTCGCGGCCCAGAGGCTGGCGCGGTGCAGGACCGCCACGGGGTTGCAGGTCATCGGCGAACGCACGCTGGCGCATGGCCTGTTCTTCAGCGCGCTGGCGCATTTTGTTCGCCAGCAATCGACGGCTGACTGGCAACAACATGACCAGACCGACCACATCGCTGATGAAGCCTGGCAGGATCAACAGGCCACCGGCCAGAGCCAGCATCAGCCCTTCGAGCATGGTTTGCGCGGGCAGTTCGCCGCGGTTCAGGCTTTCACGGGCACGCAATGCAGTGGCCAGACCGGCGACGCGCAGCACGAAAATGCCGAACATCGAGCCGACAATGATCAGCAGCAGGGCCGGGAAAAACCCGATAGCCCCTGCCACTTTGACGAATACGAACAGCTCCAGCACCGGAAACAGCAGAAAGAGCAACAGAAAAGGGCGCATCAAAGTTTCCTCAACGCAAGAAATGCCTTGCAGTAAGCCTTAGATGACGTCGCCCTTTCGTGAATTCAAGCACCAGCCACCTCATTTTTTGGCCAGACCTCGGCGTGAGCCAGAGAAACCAAGGCTTCGCGCACTTGTGTCGGCGTATTACAAGGTGCCGGGAACGGCAGCCAGTACAACGCCTGACCGATGCGCAGGTGCATGCCCTCGGTGTCGATCCCGGCCAGTTGCGCCGGCACGGTTTTCGGCAGACCGGCCAGGTCGACGTAGTGCGCGATGGCTTTGGCGTGGTCGCTGTTCATGTGTTCGACCATGCTGATTTCAGCCTTGCCGGCAAACGGATTGGCCAGGGTCAGTTGATCGACCCAGTGAATCGCGCCGAAACCGCCGATGTAGCGGTGACGTACCGGGTTCAGCACCCAGAAGTCAAAATCATGGGCCTTGTGATAGTTCTGCGAATCGGGGAAATAACGGTAGTAACGCTCGGCGGCGGCTTCGATCGCGGCAACGTCTTCGAGCTTTTGCGCCTCCGCCAGATAGGTCAGGCGACCAACGGCTTGCACATCATCTGCCTCGCGCTCGCCGACGAGCATCGAGCATTTCGGGTCTTTTTGCAGGTTGTGGGTGTGCTGGGCGATGCGGCTGATCAGGATCAGCGGCCGACCCTGCTCGTCCAGGCAGTACGGCACCACGGAGCCAAAAGGAAAACCGGGCATCGATTTGGAGTGGGTCGACAGCACTCCACGGTATTCCTTGAGAAGCAATTCTCGGGCATTCTTCGCCACTTCAACGCTCAATTTATGACTCCTTAAATAGTATCCGTCGAAAAAACGGACGGGCGTCCGGGATCAAGTCCCAGTCTCGCCAGCGGGCAATTCTCATGTGCAACCCTGCCACGGCCGGTGCAGATCGGGAGTCGCTGAAAACAAAAAACTACTCAGACCTGCTATCGGGGCATGCGAATGCAACTCAACGACAAAGTAATCATTATCACTGGCGGTTGCCAGGGTTTGGGCCGCTCGATGGCCGAGTATTTCGCCGGCAAAGGCGCCAAGCTTGCGCTGGTCGACCTCAATCAGGAAAAACTCGACGACGCGGTCGCGGCCTGCAAAGCCAAGGGCGTCGAGGCGCGCAGCTATCTGTGCAACGTCGCCAATGAAGAGCAGGTCGAACACATGGTCGCCCAGGTCGCCGCCGACTTCGGCGCGATCCACGGCCTGATCAACAACGCCGGGATCCTCCGTGATGGCCTGCTGCTCAAGGTCAAGGACGGCGAAATGACCAAGATGAGCCTGGCACAGTGGCAGGCCGTCATCGACGTCAACCTGACCGGCGTGTTCCTCTGCACCCGTGAAGTGGCGGCAAAAATGGTCGAGCTGAAGAACAGCGGCGCGATCATCAATATCTCGTCGATCTCGCGTGCAGGCAACGTTGGCCAGACCAACTATTCGGCGGCCAAGGCCGGTGTAGCGGCGGCGACGGTGACATGGGCGAAAGAACTGGCGCGATATGGCATTCGTGTGGCGGGGATTGCCCCGGGCTTCATTGAAACCGAGATGACCCTGGGCATGAAGCCGGAAGCGCTGGAGAAGATGACTTCGGGGATTCCGCTCAAGCGCATGGGCAAGCCGGAAGAGATCGCCCATTCGGCGGCGTATATTTTCGAAAACGACTACTACACCGGGCGGATTCTGGAGATGGATGGCGGGCTGCGCATCTAACTGCCAACACAAAACAAATGTAGGAGTGAGCCTGCTCGCGATTGCGGATGCATCAATCGTCGCTGATGGTGATGTTCGGCATCGCCGGCGTCGCCGCTTCCTGCAACACAATCCGCGCGCCGACATGGCGGGCCAGTTCCTGATAGACCATGGCAATCTGGCTGTCCGGCTCGGCAATCACCGTTGGCTTGCCGCCATCGGCCTGCTCGCGAATCAGCATCGACAGCGGCAGTGAAGCCAGCAGTTCGACGCCGTACTGGGTCGCCAGTTTCTCACCACCGCCCTCACCGAACAGATGCTCGGCATGCCCGCAGTTCGAGCAGATGTGCACGGCCATGTTTTCCACCACGCCCAGCACCGGAATGTTGACCTTGCGGAACATTTCCACGCCTTTGCGCGCGTCGAGCAAGGCCAGATCCTGTGGTGTGGTGACGATGACCGCGCCAGCCACCGGGACTTTCTGCGCCAGGGTCAGCTGGATATCGCCGGTGCCGGGCGGCATGTCGATGACCAGATAATCCAGATCGCCCCACGCGGTTTGCGTGACCAGTTGCAGCAACGCCCCGGAAACCATCGGCCCACGCCAGACCATCGGCGTGTTGTCGTCGGTCAGGAACGCCATCGACATGACTTCCACGCCGTGCGCCTTGAGCGGCACAAACCACTTCTGGTCCTTGACCTCCGGACGGGTGCGCTCGGGAATGCCGAACATGATGCCTTGGCTCGGGCCGTAGATATCGGCGTCGAGAATGCCGACCTTGGCGCCTTCACGGGCCAGGGCCAGGGCGAGGTTGGCGGCGGTGGTCGATTTGCCCACGCCGCCCTTGCCGGACGCTACGGCGACCACGTTCTTGACGTTGGCCAGCCCGGGAATCTGCGCCTGCGCCTTGTGCGCGGCGATCACGCTGTTCACTTCAACCTTGGCGATCACCACGCCGTCGAGGTTTTCAATGGCCAGTTGCAGCAGTTGCGCCCAGCCGCTCTTGAACAGGCCGGCGGCGTAACCGATTTCCAGCTGCACGTTGACGCGATCACCGACGATCTCGATGTGCTTCACGCAACCGGCGCTGACCGGATCCTGGTTAAGGTAGGGGTCGGTGTATTGGCTGAGGACGGCTTCCACCGCTGCGCGAGTGACGGCGCTCATGGGCAACTCCGATAACAAGACTGGGAATAGATGCCGGGTATCGTACCTGAAAAAGATCGCAGCCTTCGGCAGCTCCTGCAGGAGATCGACGTACATCTGCAGGAGCTGCCGCAGGCTGGGATTTTTTCCGTCTGCTCATCCAATGAAACAGGCGCACAGGGTGAAAAATATGCGCCAGCGCTTTATAGTGGCCGACCTCCGTTTCATCAAGTAGCGAAGCCCCACATGTCCGAACCACGCAAGATCCTCGTCACCAGCGCCCTGCCCTACGCCAACGGTTCGATTCACCTTGGCCATATGCTGGAATATATCCAGACCGATATGTGGGTGCGCTTCCAGAAGCATCGCGGCAACCAGTGCATTTATGTCTGCGCCGACGACGCCCACGGTTCGGCGATCATGCTGCGCGCGGAAAAGGAAGGCATCACCCCGGAACAACTGATCGCCAATGTACAGGCTGAACACAGCGCCGACTTTGCCGAGTTCCTGGTCGATTTCGACAACTTCCACTCCACTCACGCCGAAGAAAACCGTGAGCTGTCGAGTCAGATCTACATCAAGCTGCGTGACGCCGGGCACATTGCCCAACGCTCGATCACCCAGTATTTCGACCCGGAAAAGAAAATGTTCCTGGCCGACCGCTTCATCAAGGGCACCTGCCCGAAATGCGGCACTGAAGACCAGTACGGCGACAACTGCGAGAAATGCGGTGCAACCTACGCTCCAACCGATCTGAAGGATCCGAAGTCGGCGATCTCTGGCGCCACGCCGGTGCTCAAGGATTCCCAGCATTTCTTCTTCAAACTGCCAGACTTTCAGCAAATGCTGCAGACCTGGACCCGCAGCGGCACACTGCAAGACGCCGTGGCCAACAAGATCGCCGAATGGCTGGACGCCGGCCTGCAGCAGTGGGACATCTCCCGCGATGCGCCGTACTTCGGTTTCGAGATTCCGGGCGAGCCGGGCAAGTATTTCTACGTGTGGCTGGACGCGCCGATCGGTTACATGGCCAGCTTCAAGAACCTTTGCGACCGCACGCCGGAGCTGGATTTCGACGCGTTCTGGGCCAAGAATTCCACCGCCGAGCTGTACCACTTCATCGGCAAGGACATCGTCAACTTCCACGCGCTGTTCTGGCCAGCGATGCTTGAAGGCGCCGGCTACCGCAAGCCGACCGGCATCAACGTGCACGGCTACCTGACCGTCAACGGCCAGAAAATGTCCAAGTCGCGCGGCACCTTCATCAAGGCCCGTACGTATCTGGATCACCTGTCGCCGGAATACCTGCGCTACTACTACGCGGCCAAGCTGGGCCGTGGCGTCGATGACCTCGACCTGAACCTCGAAGACTTCGTGCAGAAGGTCAACTCCGACCTGGTCGGCAAAGTGGTCAACATTGCCAGCCGTTGCGCCGGTTTCATTCAAAAAGGCAACGCGGGCCTGCTGGTCGACCAAAACGCTGCGCCAGAGCTGACCGAGGCTTTCCTCGCTGCAGCGCCAAGCATTGCCGATGCTTATGAAGCCCGCGACTTTGCCCGTGCCATGCGTGAAACCATGGCCTTGGCCGACCGCGCCAACGCCTGGATCGCCGACAAGGCCCCGTGGTCGTTGAATAAACAGGAAGGCAAGCAGGATGAAGTCCAGGCGATCTGCGCCACCGGCATCAACCTGTTCCGCCAACTGGTAATCTTCCTCAAACCGGTGTTGCCGCTGCTGGCCGCCGATGCCGAGGCGTTCCTCAACGTCGCCCCGCTGACCTGGAACGACCATACCACGCTGCTGGCCAACCACCAGTTGAACGAATTCAAACCGTTGATGACCCGCATCGACCCGGTAAAAGTGCAAGCCATGAGCGATGCCTCGAAAGAAGACCTGACCGCCAGCCAGACCGACACCGGCGCCGCCGCCCCGGCCGGCAATGGCGAACTGGCCAAGGATCCGCTGTCGCCGGAAATCGACTTCGACGCCTTTGCCGCGATCGACCTGCGCGTCGCACTGATCGTCAAAGCCGAACACGTCGAAGGTGCTGACAAGCTGCTGCGCCTGACCCTGGACATCGGTGACGAGCAACGCAACGTGTTCTCCGGGATCAAGAGCGCGTACCCGGATCCGTCGAAACTCGACGGGCGCCTGACCATGATGATCGCCAACCTCAAGCCACGGAAAATGAAGTTCGGCATCTCCGAAGGCATGGTGATGGCCGCCGGTCCTGGCGGTGAAGAAATCTACCTGCTGAGCCCGGACAGCGGCGCCAAGCCGGGTCAACGCATCAAGTAAGGCTCTGCAACAAATCGATCCCACCGGCGTGCCCCGCATGCCGGTGGGATTTTTCATATCTGGCCCACCCTGCGTGGCTGCCGGATAATGCCTAACCTTATGAGATAGCCGCCCGTTTCTCTGGCAGAACCATGACCGAACTCGTGCTTACGCTTATCAGTGCTGCGCTGCTTAACAACTTCGTGTTGCACTGGCCCCTGGGCGTCGATCCGCTGCTGGCGGGCAGTCGTCGCCAGGTGCATGCGCTGGGACTGGCGACGTTGTGCCTGATGTTGGTTGTGGGTGTAACCGGTTACGGGATCTGGCATTGGCTACTGGTGCCGCTTCACCTTGAAGCACTGCGGCTGTTCGTGTTTCTGCCATTGAGTGTGTTGCTGATCGCACCGCTGCTGAAACTGTTGTCCGGCGGCTTTCCCGGTCTGCCTTTCGACGGGCTATGGCCATTGTTGCTGGGCAATGCCGGAGTGCTCGGGCTGGCACTGATCAACGCGCAAAACGATCAAGGCCTGCCGCAGGCAATAGCGCTAAGTCTTGGCGCCGGGCTGGGTTTCTGGCTGGTGCTGAGCCTCTTCAGCGATTTGCGCGAGCGCACGGGCGACAACGATATCCCCCTGCCCTTTCGTGGCCTGCCGATTGATCTGATCGGCGCCGGACTGATCGCAGTGATTTTTCTCGGATTCAGTGGACTGATCAAAACATGAGTCTGATTCAACGCATCGATGCCCTCCTGCCGCAGACCCAATGCGGCAAGTGCGGCCATCCCGGATGCAAACCGTACGCACAAGGCATCGCCGAGGGCGAGCCGATCAACAAGTGCCCGCCGGGCGGTGACGAAACCATCGCGGCGCTGGCTGAACTGTTGAAAGTGCCGGTGCTGGAACTGGACATCAGTCGCGGCTCGGCACCGCCGCAAGTGGCGTTTATCCGTGAAGCCGAATGCATTGGCTGCACCAAGTGCATTCAGGCCTGCCCGATCGACGCGATCGTCGGCGCGGCGAAACTGATGCACACGGTCATCGTCGACGAGTGCACCGGTTGCGATCTGTGTGTCGCACCGTGCCCGGTGGATTGCATCGAAATGCATCCATTGTCGCCGGGCACGTTGCCGGTGGTGGGCGGCCTCGCCGTCAGTCTCGACGAGCAGCGCGCGCGCGCGGCCAAACGCGATCACGCGCGTCAACGCTTCGAGCGCCGAAACGAGCGCTTGCACCGCGAAGAACAACAGAAACAGGCTGAGCGTGAAGCGCGGGCGAAACGGGCGGCGCAGCCTCAAGTGACCGCGACCGATCCGGTGCAGGCAGCATTGGAACGCGTGCGTGCGCAGAAAGCCGCCACCGTTGACGCGGCGCTAAAGAAAGCCAAAATCGATGTAGCGATGAGCCGCGCGCAATTGCACAAATCGTTGAAAGCCTTCGGTCATCCACCGACGTTCGAGCAGCAGGCACAATTGATCGTGTTGCAGCAGCAGTTCGACGCGGCTGAGGAGGCCTTGGCGAAACTTGAAAGCAGCGCCCCGCCTGCCCCGCCTGCCCCGGCAGTCACGGCTCCGGCGAAAGATGCCGACTTGAAACGGGCAAAAATCCAGTTGGCAATGCGTCGTGCCGAACTGAAAAAAGCCCAAACCGCCGAAGCGGCGCCCGAACAGATCGCCGCGCTGGAACAAGCACTGTGCGATGCCGAACAGGCCCTGCACGCCGCCGAAGCTACAAGCGATCAGCCGTTGCCTGACCTGGTGCGCGTCGAAAAACGCCCGGTCAACAGCCAGCTTCGCCAGTTGAAAACCGAATTGGCCTACGCCCGCGCCGACCTCAACAAACTCGAACGGCGCGCCGACACGCCCACCGAAATCCTCGCCAAGGCCCGCGCCCGTCTGCAAGACGCCGAGCGCCAGGTGCAAGATCATGTTGCCCCTTGAGGCACCGGACAATCGCCTGCAACAGGCAATGAAGCTGGTGCTGCTGGCCGCTTTGCCGGGGCTGCTCGGACTGTTCTGGCTGTACGGTTGGGGGATGTTGATCAATCTGATTCTGGCGGCCACCACAGCATTGATTGTCGAAGCAGCGGTCCTGCACCTGCGTCGACAGCCCCTGCAGCCTGCGCTGAGCGACGGCAGCGCGCTGGTCAGTGCGACATTGCTGGCTGCTGCCCTCCCACCTTATTGCCCCTGGTGGCTGACGGTAACGGCCATGGCTGCGGGTCTGCTGTTCGGCAAGCACGTGTACGGCGGCGTCGGCAAAAACCCGTTCAATCCGGCAATGCTCGGGTTTGCCCTGGCCATGGTGATGTTCCCGCAACCGATGACCCATTGGCCGGCTCATGGCCTGGATCTGACGGCAACGTTTCAACAAGTGTTCGGCGCAGGTCAGGCGCCGGATGCTTGGGTCCAGGCCACCGTACTGGACAGCCTACGCATCAATAAAAGCCTGACCATGGACGAGTTGTTCACCAGCAATCCAGGCTTCGGTCGATGGGGCGGACACGGTGTGGAATGGGTGAATCTGGCGTTCCTCGCCGGTGGGGTGTTTCTGCTGCAGCGCCGCGTTTTCAGCTGGCATGCGCCAGTGGGCATGCTCGCCAGCCTGTTTGTCATCAGTCTGCTGTGCTGGAACGGTTCCGGGTCGGACTCGCATGGGTCACCGCTGTTTCACCTGCTCAGTGGCGCGACCATGCTGGGGGCGTTCTTTATCATCACTGAACCGGTCTCTGGCGCTAAGAGCGCGCTTGCCCGTCTGCTGTTCGGAGGCAGTGTCGGGCTGCTGACTTACGTGATTCGAACCTGGGGTGGATACCCGGATGGCGTGGCGTTCGCAGTGCTGCTGATGAATCTTTGCGTGCCTGCGCTGGAGCGATTTGCCGCGAGCCGCCAGTCAGAGGTGCGCCCATGAATCGCACGGCCAGCGCGTCTATTGTGCTGCTGTTGGCGGTCATCGGCGTCGCTGCGACTTATGTTGTATACCGTAGTACTGCAGCGCAAATTGCCAGCGAGCAGCGCTTGATCGAAAGCCGCAAACTGCTGGATTTGCTTCCACTCGATGCCTACGACAATCAACCGCTCGAGCAGCCTTTGGCCTTGGCAGACTTGAACTTGAGCCATAGCACCTTGACGGGTGGCTATCGCGCGACCAAACGCGGCCAGACCGTCGCAATCTTGCTACACAGTCAGACCCAGGGTTATGCGGGCGCCATCGAACTGTTGATCGCCATCGATACCAACGGCAAATTGCTCGGTGTAAAAACCCTTAAACAAAGCGAAACGCCAGGACTCGGCGGGCATCTGGGTGACTGGCCGAATACCTGGCTACAGTCGTTTATCGGCACATCAAGCAAGGAGCCGACTGATGCGGGATGGGCGCTGCAAAAGGATCAGGGACAATTTGATCAAATAGCTGGCGCGACCATCACCTCGCGCGCAGCCATCAGCGCGATCCATGATGCCCTGCGCTACTTCGATGAACATCGGGCCGCGCTGCTGGGGAGCGGAACATGAACCGATCAGCAGTCCTCTCGAACACTTTGATGCTGACATTGCTGCTTGGCACCAGTGACTCACTGGCAGGTGGTGTGGGGACATTATTGATGTTCGTTACTGTCGCAGGCTTGTATGGCCTGTGCATGGCTGCTTTGCGACCACGGCTCACAGAAAAAAGCGTGTTGCTCGCCAGCGTGTTGCTCGCCGCGACCCTCACCAATTGCGCAGATCTTTTGGCGCAACGCTGGTTTCTGCCCTGGCAGCAAACCTTCGGCCTCTATGTCGGCCTGATCGCCTTGCAATGCGTGGTGCTGGAGCACAACGGTTTCTGGCGGCAGTCGTGGATCGAGCGGCTCAAACTCTGCGGCATGTTCGGCGGATTGCTGCTCGGGCTCGCCGGGCTGCGTGAACTCGTCGGTCACGGCAGTCTCGGCCGGGGACTGTTCGAACACTGGCCAGGTCTTGTTGTATTTGGCGAAGGGCTGCACCTGATCACGTTGATCCCCGGTGCTTTTATTTTGTTGGCGCTGCTGCTGGCGGCGCGTCAGGCGATAGTTCGCCCGAACTCGATATCCAAGGAAAAACATCGCTCATGAATGCAGCAAAACGCCTGGAGATTTTCCGCCGCCTGCACGAAGACAACCCGGAACCGAAGACCGAACTGGCCTACTCCTCGCCGTTCGAGTTGTTGATCGCGGTGATTCTTTCGGCGCAATCGACAGACGTCGGCGTCAACAAGGCCACGGCAAAGCTGTTCCCGGTTGCCAACACGCCAGCGGCGATCCACGCTTTGGGCGTCGAGGGGCTATCCGAATACATCAAGACGATCGGGCTCTACAACAGCAAGGCCAAGAACGTCATCGAAACCTGCCGCTTGCTGGTCGAACGCCATGGCAGCGAAGTCCCGCAAACCCGTGAAGAGCTCGAAGCCCTGCCGGGAGTGGGCCGCAAGACCGCCAACGTCGTACTCAACACGGCTTTCCGCCAACTGACCATGGCCGTCGACACTCATATCTTTCGGGTCAGCAACCGCACCGGCATTGCACCGGGTAAAAACGTGGTCGAAGTGGAAAAGAAGCTGATGAAGTTTGTACCCAAAGAATTCCTTCTCGACTCCCATCACTGGCTGATACTTCATGGCCGTTATGTGTGTCTGGCCCGCAAGCCACGCTGCGGCAGTTGCCGGATCGAAGACCTGTGCGAGTACAAGGACAAAACTTCGGACGATTGACCGGCTATTGGAATAATTGATAAGTCGATTGAAAAAATCTTTTTTACCCGCCGCAGGAATATCGATATAAGGAGCGCCAAAGGCATTCTTAGCCGGGAGTTAGCTGATGAGTAGCGACAAAGAGCCACTTGATGTAGATGATGATATCGCTGCGGAAACTGAGGACACCGAACCTGTGGTCGAAGTCGCCAAGACCAATCTCAGCAAGCGCCGTACGATCGATAACCTGCTTGAGGAGCGCCGACTGCAAAAGCAATTGGCCGATTACGATTTTGATGACTGATATTTGAAAGCCTCCCGAAATGGAGGCTTTTCACTTTCTGCGGCTAGCTGAGTTCGACCGGCCCATCACCCTGTCAGCCATCGATACATTCAGACCAGACCATTACGCTGCGCCAACTCGATCAGATCAACCAGGGATCGCGCATTGAGCTTCAACAACAAGCGCGTCTTGTAGGTGCTTACGGTTTTGTTGCTCAAAAACATGCCATCGGCAATTTCCTTGTTTGTCTTGCCTCGCGCCAACTGCTGCAACACCATCATTTCCCGACCGGACAGACGATCCACCATGTCGGCTTCACTGGCATTGCCCAGACTGGTGCGGACTGTATGCAAAGCCTGATTGGGAAAATAACTATAGCCCGACAATACCGCCTTGATCGCACTGAGCAACTCGGTCAGGTCCTGTTGTTTACAGACATAGCCGGCCGCTCCCGACTGCATACAGCGCATTGAAAAGTGCCCGGGAGCCTGGGAGGTCAACACCAGAACTTTAATAGGCATGGCCGTCGTAGTCAGGCGCGCGATAACTTCCAGACCATCAAGCTTTGGTATTCCAATATCCAGAATGACAATATCCGGCATTTGTTCTCGAGCAAGTTGTAACGCATCCACACCGTTATCAGTTTCTGCGATGACTTCGTAGCCATGACGTTCCATCAGCATACGTACCGCAAGACGAATGACAGGGTGATCATCCACGATCAGCACTTTATTCATGGGCAAGTCCAGTTTCGCTGTTCGAATTTTTAGAACACGCACAATAGCCCAGTCACTTGCTCTATGGCATGCCAGTGTTAACACGCACCTGCATCGAGAGACATACCCTACAGTCATTGCGGACTATTCCTACAAAAAGCCGCTACCCCCAGTAAACATCCGACGTTATTTCCTTCTCCACTCACGGAAATATTTCGCTTCTAACTAGTTACAGACTACGACTAACGACACAGAAATCATGCCTTGTCGCTGAGTTTCACTATGCCCGAACGGCCATGACACGTGCAAATCTGCGCTCGGCCGAGAACTTTGATTATCAACCCGAAACACCATGCAACAGCCGACACACCAACCTCACAACTTCAAACCCGCTATAAACACTTGAAACAAGATATTTATACCTAACACAATACTTTTGCTATAAATACAAGTATTTGAAAGCCGATTACCAAGCTACTCAATCCACACATACTTACCACCAACGAGACAGATCAAACACAAGAGTACAAGCATGCTGAAAATAAAAAACAAAATCACTAACCCAATGACGGTAATTGCCATATTTGCAGCTATTTCGGAAACATCAGCCGCCATTTCACTGCCTTTTCTAGACAACAAGGACAGAGAGATCTACGTATGGTTTCTGATCAGCTTTCCGTTCTACTTGCTGTTTCTATTTTTTATAACTTTAAACTTTAACTACCGTTCCCTCTACTCGCCCTCGGACTTCGGCAAGGACAAAAACTTTCTTAAAGTAATCGATAACAACGATCGCGAGAACAAACGAAATACACCGCCCTTGGAGCCAGCCACGCAAGGGGCATTTGGACTATCAAGTTGTATCGTGCCCAGCGAGTCAGGCCCAACCGAATGCAAGGACGCGTGCAAAGTCCACAACGCGCCTGACCCGCCATCGGCCATCAACTCAAAACCGAACCTGATTGTTCAGCACAACATTCAGTTGCCCGCGTGGGTCAGTGACCTGCACCTCATCGACGTTCGGGGTGTCGATGCATCGAGAGAGTTAGCCACGATTCTGGAAAACATCCGGAACCTGGACCGGAAAACTCCCCGGGTGGTGGTGTTTCTTTCCAATCATGTATCGGATGTTTTACTGACGCAGCATTCATTGCTGAAGATCAGGCACGTCAGGAAAGGCTCAGGCAAAACGATTTGTATTGTTTATAACCTTTGCACACAGGCGGTAACGTTGCTGGGACGGGCATGAAAGATGAGTCGTAGCCACAGATGCCAAGATCAGGAACAGGCTTCAATCAGACGCAAACAAAGAATCATGCAAAAAGGGCGGCCTTGTCTCGATGACAAGGCCGCCCTTTTCATTACGCTTCAGACCAGAACGCTTAGAACAGCTTGCGGCCCTTGTTGGCAGCAATGCGCATGCGCAGSGCGTTGAGCTTGATGAAGCCCGCGGCATCAGCCTGGTTGTAAGCACCGCCGTCTTCTTCGAAGGTCGCGATGTTGGAATCGAACAGCGAATCGTCGGACTTGCGGCCGGTAACGATCACGTTGCCTTTGTACAACTTCAGGCGCACAACGCCGTTCACGTTGACCTGCGAAGCGTCGATCATCTGCTGCAGCATCAGACGCTCTGGGCTCCACCAGTAACCGGTGTAGATCAGGCTGGCGTATTTCGGCATCAGCTCGTCTTTGAGGTGAGCGACTTCGCGGTCCAGGGTGATCGATTCGATGGCGCGGTGAGCGCGCAGCATGATAGTGCCGCCCGGGGTTTCGTAGCAGCCACGGGACTTCATGCCGACGTAACGGTTTTCGACAATGTCGAGACGGCCGATACCGTGAGCGCCACCGATCTTGTTCAGCGTCGCCAGCACGGTGGCCGGAGTCATTTCGACGCCGTCCAGTGCAACGATGTCGCCGTTGCGGTAGGTCAGTTCCAGGTATTGCGCTTTGTCAGGAGCGTTCTCCGGGGAGACGGTCCATTTCCACATGTCTTCTTCGTGCTCGGTCCAGGTGTCTTCCAGCACGCCGCCTTCATAGGAGATGTGCAGCAGGTTGGCGTCCATCGAGTACGGGGACTTCTTCTTGCCGTGACGCTCGATCGGGATCGCGTGCTTCTCGGCGTAGTCCATCAGCTTCTCGCGGGACAGCAGGTCCCACTCACGCCAAGGCGCGATCACTTTCACGCCTGGCTTGAGCGCGTAGGCACCCAGTTCGAAACGCACCTGGTCGTTACCCTTGCCGGTGGCGCCATGGGAAATGGCGTCAGCGCCGGTTTCGTTGGCGATTTCGATCAGACGTTTGGCGATCAGCGGACGTGCGATGGAAGTACCCAGCAGGTACTCGCCTTCGTAAACGGTGTTGGCGCGGAACATCGGGAACACGAAATCACGCACGAACTCTTCGCGCAGGTCGTCGATGTAGATTTCTTTGACGCCCATGGCCTGAGCCTTGGCGCGGGCCGGCTCGACCTCTTCGCCTTGACCGAGATCAGCGGTGAAGGTCACCACTTCACAGTTATAAGTATCCTGCAGCCACTTGAGGATCACCGAAGTGTCCAGGCCGCCGGAATACGCCAGAACGACCTTGTTTACGTCCGCCATGCCATCACTCCACGGGGTTCTACGGAAAGCCGAGGAGTCTACCGCCCAAACGCGATAATTTACAGAGGCGCGACAGCTTAAGACGACAAAGCGACAGAATCTGTCGAGAGCGCGACGATGACCGGAGGGTCAGGAAGTCGCCGCAGTATTGGCTGGCGTGCTCGCTTGCGGTGCCGGAGCCGCGACCGGCGCCACGCGCGCCAGTTTGACATTGACCCGACGGTTCTTCGCGCGATTGGCCGCGTTGGTGTTCGGCACAATGGGATATTGCTCGCCATGGAAACGCACGGTGATCTGCGATTCCTGAATGCCGTTGGCCTTGAAGAAGTCGACCACCGCCAGCGCGCGGCGGCGCGACAGTTCACGGTTGGTCAGGCGATTACCGCTGTTGTCGGAATGGCCGTCGAGTTCGATGTGATTGACCGTCGGATCGGCTTTCATGTATTCGAGCATCACTTGCAGCTTGGCTTTAGCGGCAGGATCCAGGTCAACGCCTTCGCCGGGGAAGCCGATCTGCGACTGTTTGATCTGGTCGAAATTCTGCGGCAGCAATTTCGCCACACATGTCTGGTAATCGTTGAAGGCTTTGCTGAACTTGACCGGCAACAGGCGTACTTCAGAGACACGGCCATCGCCTGAAGCGCGCCGTACGACCGGGCTGCGCCCGTCCAGCAGGCCGCTGATCAAACCGCCGGCCTGGGACTGCGAACTGCTGAACAAGACGTTGCCGCTGCCGAGCCTTACAGAACCCAGATTGATGTCACCACGGCCCGGCTGCCAAGGCGCAGCCGCTGCCAGCAACGTTGCAGAGCCGCCGCCGAGCATGGCGTTGTAGGCGTTCAGACGAAATATCGCCTGCTCGCCGGCCTTGCGCACGAACTCACCCGAGCCGAAATCAGTGATCGGTTGGGTCAGACGACATTCGAACTTGTCGCCGGCGACCGTCCACTCAATGTTCTCCAGACGGGTCTGGTACGTGAGCGCCATCGCCGGAAGGCTGGCAAACACACTGAGCAAGGCTAAATAACGCTGGCGCACGGGAGGCTCCATTGGCTTCTGAAACACAAAGACCGATTCACACTATGTTTACGGCATACCTACGGGATATCGGAAGGTTCCGGCAAAACTTGATAGCGAGTGCCTGCAAGAGTCTTTTCCGGTAGCATTCGCCTCAGTTTGACCCGCCTGGAATCCCCTCATGTCCGACCGCCTGACCCTGCTGCGTCCCGACGACTGGCACATTCATCTTCGCGATGGTGCCGTGTTGACCAATACCGTTGCCGATGTTGCGCGCACTTTTGGCCGCGCCATCATCATGCCCAACCTGGTACCACCGGTGCGCAACGCCGCTGAAGCCGACGGCTATCGCCAGCGGATTCTCGCTGCCCGCCCGGCCGGCAGTCGCTTCGAACCGCTGATGGTGCTGTACCTCACCGACCGCACCCAGCCCGAAGAAATTCGTGAAGCCAAGGCGAGTGGTTTTGTGCACGCAGCCAAGCTGTACCCGGCCGGCGCGACCACAAACTCCGATTCCGGGGTAACCAGCATCGACAAGATCTTCCCGGCACTGGAAGCCATGGCCGAAGTCGGCATGCCGTTGCTGATCCACGGTGAAGTCACCCGTGGCGACGTCGATGTGTTCGACCGCGAAAAGATCTTCATCGACGAGCACATGCGCCGCGTGGTCGAGCGCTTCCCGACGCTGAAAGTGGTGTTTGAACACATCACCACCGGTGACGCCGTGCAGTTCGTCAACGAGGCTTCGGCCAACGTAGGCGCGACCATCACCGCGCATCACCTGCTGTACAACCGCAACCACATGCTGGTGGGCGGGATTCGGCCGCACTTCTATTGCCTGCCGATCCTCAAGCGCAATACGCACCAGGAAGCCCTGCTCGACGCCGCCACCAGTGGCAGCGCGAAGTTCTTCCTCGGCACCGACTCGGCGCCGCACGCCCAGCACGCCAAGGAAGCCGCTTGCGGCTGTGCCGGCTGCTACACCGCGTACGCCGCCATCGAGATGTACGCCGAAGCCTTCGAACAGCGTAATGCGCTGGACAAACTCGAAGCCTTCGCCAGCCTCAACGGCCCGCGTTTCTACGGCCTGCCGGCGAACACCGATCGCATCACCCTGGTTCGTGAAGAATGGACCGCCCCGACCAGCCTGCCGTTTGGCGAGCTGACCGTTATCCCGCTGCGCGCCGGTGAAAAACTGCGCTGGCGCCTGCTGGAGGAACACGCGTGAGTGAAGACCATTTCGACGACGAACTGGACGGTCAAAGTGGTGGTGGCGGTTCCCGTCACCCGATGGCAGCACGCTTTCGCGGCTACCTGCCGGTTGTTGTTGACGTAGAAACCGGCGGCTTCAACTCGGCCACCGATGCGTTGCTGGAGATTGCTGCGACCACCATCGCCATGGATGAAAAGGGTTTTGTATACCCGGATCACACCTACTTCTTCCGCGTTGAGCCGTTCGAAGGCGCCAACATCGAAGCAGCGGCGCTGGAGTTCACCGGAATCAAGCTGGACCATCCACTGCGCATGGCGGTCAGCGAAGAAACCGCGCTGACCGACATCTTCCGTGGCATTCGCAAGGCGCTGAAGGCCAATGGCTGCAAGCGTGCGATTCTGGTCGGGCACAACAGCAGCTTCGACCTTGGCTTCCTGAACGCAGCCGTTGCGCGTCTGGACATGAAACGCAACCCATTCCACCCATTCTCCAGCTTCGACACTGCGACGTTGGCTGGTCTGGCATACGGTCAAACCGTGCTGGCGAAAGCCTGCCAGGCCGCCGACATCGATTTCGACGGTCGTGAGGCGCACTCGGCGCGATACGACACCGAGAAAACCGCTGAGCTGTTCTGCGGCATCGTCAATCGCTGGAAGCAGATGGGCGGCTGGGAAGACTTCGACGACTGATTGAGGGTTGTCGGGTGAATCCCGCGCATAAAAAAACCGGCCACGTGGGCCGGTTTTTTTGTACCTCGACGTTGCGCCTTACAGGGCTGCAGCGTTCTCGGTCAGGTAAGCCGCAACGCCTTCTGGCGAAGCGTTCATGCCTTTGTCGCCTTTTTTCCAGTTGGCAGGGCAGACTTCGCCGTGCTCTTCGTGGAATTGCAGAGCGTCGACCAGACGGATCAGCTCTTCCATGTTACGGCCCAGCGGCAGGTCGTTGATGATCTGCGAACGGACAACGCCTTTGTCGTCGATCAGGAACGCGCCACGGAAAGCCACGCCGCCTTCGGATTCAACGTCGTAAGCCTTGGCGATGTCGTGCTTCATGTCGGCAGCCATGGTGTATTTCACCTGGCCGATGCCGCCATTGTTCACTGGGGTGTTGCGCCATGCGTTGTGAGTGAAGTGCGAGTCGATCGACACAGCGATCACTTCAACATTGCGAGCCTTGAAGTCGGCCATGCGGTTGTCCAGAGCGATCAGCTCGGACGGGCAGACGAAGGTGAAGTCCAGTGGGTAGAAGAACACCAGGCCGTATTTGCCTTTGATGGCCGCGGACAGGGTGAAGCTGTCAACGATCTCGCCATTGCCGAGTACGGCCGGGACGGTGAAGTCAGGGGCTTGTTTGCCTACGAGTACGCTCATTGATATCTCCTGGTGTAAAAACTTGAAGTTCAGGGTCCGCGCCAGCCTGCCACCCTCAGGCGACAGCCCTGTGACACGAACCCCCTTCGCAAGGGCCGACCATCATACACTGCGAATTTGGCCTGTCCTTAACGGTTTTTCAAAGCAGGCGCAGAACGGCACTGCATTTACGGGGCCAGGCAAAACGCCAGCAAATACCGTTCGTCAGTCACGGCTGAGAATCAGCAAAAGCCTTCCGAAAGCACTTTGACAATCATTCTCGTTAACATTAAGATCCATCGCAATTGAGTCACAACCAGCGACGGTTCTCACTTATGTATGTTTGTCTCTGCACTGGCGTCACCGACGGACAGATCCGCGATGCGATCTATGAAGGTTGCTGCAGCTATAAAGAAGTCCGCCAGGCCACCGGCGTCGCCAGCCAATGCGGCAAATGCGCGTGCCTTGCCAAGGAAGTCGTTCGCGAAACCCTGACCAAGCTGCAAACCGCTCAGGCTGCGATCCCCTACCCCGTAGAATTTACCGCCGCTTGATTGCCCCCCATTTCAAAGAACCGGACTTATGTCCGGTTTTTTTATGCCTGTAAATCAACTGCTTAGCACCCAGACGCGGAACACAAACATTCTTATTCCGATTAATTTTCATATATTATTCAATAACTTAGGTTTGACACTTATAAGTACGAAGCTCAAACTCCGCCGTATATACAGCTAATACAGGGCAGGACTCCGATCATGAAAGGCGACATTACAGTCATCCAGCATCTCAACAAGATCCTTGCCAATGAGCTGGTCGCGATCAATCAGTACTTCCTGCATGCACGCATGTATGAAGATTGGGGCCTGAACAAGCTCGGCAAGCACGAATACAAAGAATCCATCGACGAGATGAAACACGCGGACAAGCTGATCAAGCGCATCCTGTTCCTCGAAGGCCTGCCGAACGTGCAGGACCTGGGCAAGCTGCACATCGGCGAGCACACCAAGGAAATGCTGGAGTGCGACCTGCGTATCGAGAAGACCGGCCATGCTGACCTGAAGACCGCAATCGCCCATTGCGAAACCGTTGGCGATTTCGGCAGCCGTGAACTGCTCGAAGACATTCTCGAATCCGAAGAAGAACATATCGACTGGCTGGAAACCCAACTGGGCCTGATCGACAAAGTCGGTCTTGAGAACTATCTGCAATCGCAGATGGGCGAAGAGTAGGAGCTGCCGAAGGCTGCGATCTTTTCAGATTGCACCGGCAACTTGCAGTAACTTTTCGAACCCACTAAAAAGCCCCGCCCTCTTTCGAGTGGCGGGGCTTTTTATTGGCTGAAGATCAAAAGATCGCAGCCTCGTTTCACTCGACAGCTCCTACACAAGCAGCAGCTGTCGCATGAAACCTGGCCGATCAGGCTTCGGACTTGTTCGCCGCTGCCGCTTCAACAGCCGCCTTGATGGTGCTTTGCAGCGAACCGTCTGCAGCCATCTCGGTCATGATGTCGCTACCGCCGACCAGTTCACCGCCGACCCACAGTTGCGGGAAAGTCGGCCAGTTGGCGTACTTCGGCAGGTTGGCGCGGATTTCCGGGTTCTGCAGGATGTCCACGTACGCAAACTTTTCGCCACAAGCCATCACAGCCTGCGCAGCTTTCGCAGAGAAGCCACACTGTGGGGCATTCGGCGAGCCTTTCATGTAAAGCAGAATGGTGTTGTTGGCAATCTGCTCTTTAATCGTTTCGATGATATCCATGGAGCACCTCGGCTGAACTTTCCGACTCATGGGTCGGCACGGTGACGCATTGTAACGGAATCCCGAGCGCCATGCTCGGTCTCCCCGACGGTCACATTCAGGCCGCCGCCACCGTCACCGGCACACCATTAAGTGCGGCGTTACCCGACAGCTCATCTAGCTGGCATTCATCGGTCAGATCGTTTGCGCTCGACCCGGGCTGACTGCTGGCAATCGCCATTTGCACGCCCGGCCGCGCATGCCCCCAACCATGCGGCAGGCTGACCACGCCTTTCATCATGTCCAGACTGCCGAGCACCTCGACCTCGATCTGCCCCACCCGCGAGCTGACGCGAACCAACTGACCATCGTTAAGCCCACGGCTGGCGAGATCATCCGGGTGCATCAGCAGTTGATGGCGCGGCTTGCCCTTCACCAGACGGTGATAGTTGTGCATCCACGAGTTATTGCTGCGCACATGACGACGGCCAATCATCAACAGCTCATCGGCGGCCGGCGCCTGCAATGCGGCAAAGCGTGCGAGGTCAGCAAGGATCTCTGGCGGAGCAGCCTGCACGCGCTGATTCGGCGTTTTCAGGCGCGCAGCCAGGTTCGGCTTCAACGCGCCCAGATCAATCCCGTGGGGATGATCGAACAACGTCGCCAACGAAAGCTTCTGTTCGGACGCGTCACCGTACAGGCCCATGCGCAGGCCCATATCGATCATCTTCGCCGGTGGCATGGTCGGTTTCAGTTCCTTGCCAGTCTTCTCGGCAAAGGCCTTGGCCAGGCCCACGAAGATCTCCCAGTCATGCAAGGCGCCCTCGGGTTTGGCGAGGATCGCGCGGTTGAAGCGGGTGACGTTGCGCACCGCGAACAGGTTGAACGTCGTGTCGTAGTGATCGTTTTCCAGCGCCGAGGTCGACGGCAGAATCAGGTCGGCATAGCGCGTGGTTTCGTTGATGTACAGGTCGACGCTGACCATGAACTCCAGGCCATCCAGCGCCTGCTCCAGTTGCCGCCCGTTCGGCGTCGACAACACCGGGTTGCCAGCGACGGTGATCAGCGCACGAATCTGGCCCTCACCTTCGGTAAGCATCTCTTCGGCCAGGGCCGAGACCGGTAGCTCGCCGCCGTACTCGGGACGCCCGGAAACGCGACTCTGCCATTTGTTGAAATGCCCGCCCGAAGTCGACGCCACCAGATCCACTGCGGGCTCAGTGCACAGTGCACCGCCGACGCGATCAAGATTACCGGTGACCAGGTTGATCAATTGCACCACCCAGTGACACAAGGTGCCGAAGGCCTGCGTCGAAACGCCCATGCGCCCGTAGCACACGGCACTCGGCGCGGCGGCGAAATCCCGGGCCAGTTGGCGGATCTGCTCGGCAGGAACCGCACACAACGGGCTCATGGCTTCAGCGGTAAACGCAGCGACAGCGGCGCGCACGTCATTCAGCCCATCGACCAGCAAATGACTTTCGCTGGTCAAGCCTTCGCTAAACAGGGTGTTCAGCACACCAAACAACAACGCTGCATCGCCCCCCGGACGCACGAACAAATGCTGATCAGCCATGGCCGCCGTCTCGCTGCGCCGTGGATCGACAACCACCACTTTGCCGTCGCGCGCCTGAATCGCTTTCAAACGCTTCTCGACATCCGGCACGGTCATGATGCTGCCGTTGGACGCCAGCGGATTACCGCCGAGAATCAGCATGAAGTCGGTGTGATCAATATCTGGAATCGGCAACAGCAACCCATGGCCGTACATCAGATAACTGCTCAGGTGATGCGGCAACTGATCGACCGAGGTCGCCGAGTAGCGATTGCGCGTCTTCAGCAACCCCAGGAAATAATTGCTGTGGGTCATCAGCCCGTAGTTATGCACGCTCGGGTTGCCTTGATAGACCGCCACGGCGTTCTGGCCATGACGGTCCTGGATGGCCGCCAGCTTCTCGGCCACCAGCGCAAAAGCCTCGTCCCACTCTATTGGTAGCCATTCGCTGCCCACACGGCGCATTGGCTGGCGCAGGCGATCAGGGTCGTTCTGGATATCTTGCAGGGCCACAGCTTTGGGGCAGATGTGTCCACGACTAAACGTGTCGAGCGCGTCACCCTTGATTGATGTGATCGCGACGTTGCCATCGGTTTCGGTGGTTTCGATGGTCAGCCCGCAAATGGCTTCACACAGATGGCAGGCACGGTGATGGAGAGTCTTGGTCATGGCCAGTCTCTGTCTTGTTCTGGGCAGGCATTCACGCCCGCGGGAACAAAACTATGGCCCCGGCGCCGATCCTGCGCCAGCGACGTTCGTCCTGTGAATCGGCGGTTATCAGGCGAGCCGATAAACCGCCATGATCAGTTCGACGGCAGCTGAGGCGGTGCGGCCAGCTGAATCTCCTGAATGGTTTCAATCTGCTCGTGGGCGACATGTACGCCGGTGAGCTCGCCGATCAATCGCCAGTGTTCGTCGAGCCCGGCACTGATGGTCGCCATGCGATCGATCATGTGGCGGCCGGCGCTCTTCACCACTTCGTCTTCGCTGCGCAGCAGTTCGAATGACATTGAAGTGACTGAGGCGGTGAGATGGGTCAGTGAGCGAGCCGTGTGGCCCAGCAGTTCCATTAACAGTTTTTCTTTCGATTCCATGCGGAGGCTTCCTGCGTCGCTCGAAACTTATTTATAACCCAGCACTTTGCTTTAGCAAATGTTTCAGCCTGAGCATCCGACCAAGTGATGGCATGGCGCCACGGTGGTAAACCGACCCAAGCGACGCGATCCCCGCCACGCCGCATTGCCAAGCCCTGCAAGGCCAGTGTACAAAGAGGCTCGCTGCTGTCCTGAACCCGGCTTCAAATGCGCGACTGCAACATTCAGTGCGCCCTCCGAATCCCGCAAAAACCGTAGCCTATTGGAAAAACGCGACATTTAGTGTCAATATCGCGCCTTCCCCTATTTCGTCGCCCCGTGCGGCTTACGCCGCAGGTCTCGCCCGTTGTTCCGTTAAACAAGGCTTTGAGCATCTGCGGTTTGTAGCAAAAGGTAGTCAATGATGAGCGCAAGGCACTTTCTCTCCCTGATGGATTGCACGCCCGAAGAGCTGGTCAGCGTGATCCGTCGAGGCGTTGAGCTCAAGGACCTGCGTAACCGCGGCGTACTGTTCGAGCCTCTGAAAAACCGCGTGCTGGGGATGATCTTCGAAAAATCCTCGACCCGCACCCGGATCTCGTTCGAGGCCGGCATGATCCAGCTCGGCGGCCAGGCAATCTTCCTGTCGCCGCGCGATACCCAACTGGGCCGTGGCGAGCCGATCGGCGACTGCGCCATCGTCATGTCGAGCATGCTCGATGCGGTGATGATCCGAACCTTTGCCCACAGCACCCTGACCGAATTCGCCGCCAACTCGCGCGTGCCAGTGATCAACGGCCTGTCCGATGACCTGCACCCGTGCCAGTTGCTGGCCGACATGCAGACGTTCCTTGAACACCGTGGCTCGATCCAGGGCAAAACGGTCGCCTGGATCGGCGACGGCAACAACATGTGCAACAGCTATATAGAAGCGGCGATCCAGTTCGACTTCCAGTTGCGCGTTGCCTGCCCGGAAGGCTACGAGCCAAATCCTGAGTTCGTCGCCAGAGCCGGCGATCGCGTGACCATCGTCCGCGACCCGCAAGACGCCGTGCGCGGCGCGCATCTGGTGAGCACCGACGTCTGGACTTCGATGGGTCAGGAAGAGGAAACTGCCAAGCGCCTCAAGCTGTTCGCGCCGTTTCAGGTCAACCGCGCCCTGCTCGACCTCGCTGCCGAGGACGTGCTGTTCATGCATTGCCTGCCGGCGCACCGTGGCGAAGAAATCAGCCTCGACCTGCTTGATGACCCGCGCTCCGTCGCCTGGGATCAGGCAGAAAACCGTCTCCACGCACAGAAGGCCCTGCTCGAGTTCCTCGTTGAACCGGCATATCACCACGCATGAGTCATGAATTACTGCTGAACCTGCGCAACCTCGCTTGCGGCTATCAAGATCAACGTGTGGTGCAGAACCTCAATCTGCACCTCAACGCCGGCGACATCGGCTGCCTGCTCGGCTCGTCCGGCTGCGGCAAGACCACCACCCTGCGTGCCATTGCCGGATTCGAGCCAGTGCACGAAGGGGAAATCACCCTCGGTGGCGAAACCATTTCCAGCGCCGGCTTCACTCTCGCCCCGGAAAAACGCCGGATCGGCATGGTGTTCCAGGACTACGCACTGTTCCCGCACCTGAGCGTCGCCGACAACATTGCCTTTGGCATTCGCAAGCACCCGAACAAGGAACGCGTCACCGAAGAGCTGCTCGAACTGGTCAACCTGAAAAACCTCGGCAAGCGCTTCCCGCACGAGTTGTCCGGCGGCCAGCAACAGCGCGTCGCCCTCGCCCGTGCGTTGGCGCCAGAGCCGCAATTGCTGCTGCTTGATGAGCCGTTTTCCAACCTCGATGGCGAACTGCGGCGCAAGCTCAGCCATGAAGTACGCGACATCCTCAAGGCGCGTGGCACCAGCGCAATTCTGGTGACCCACGACCAGGAAGAGGCTTTTGCCGTCAGCGATCACGTTGGCGTGTTCAAGGAAGGTCGACTGGAGCAGTGGGACACGCCGTACAACCTGTATCACGAACCGGCAACGCCTTATGTGGCCAGCTTCATCGGTCAGGGTTACTTCATTCGTGGTCAGCTCGGCAGCCCGGAATCGGTGCAGACCGAACTGGGTGAACTGCGTGGCAATCGAGCCTATACGTGGCCGATTGGCGGCGCGGTGGATGTGTTGCTGCGCCCGGATGACATTGTTTATGCACCGGACAGTGGGTTGAAAGCGCGGATTGTCGGCAAGACGTTCCTTGGCGCTTCGACGCTGTATCGCCTGCAATTGCCAACGGGTGCGCAGCTGGAATCGATTTTCCCCAGCCATGCGGATCATCAGGTGGGTGCGGAGGTGGGGATTCGGGTTGCCGCTGAGCATCTGGTCTTGTTCCAGGCTTCCGGCAGCACCGCCGCACAGATCCCGGCATTGGAAAACGGTGTTCGCCGCTACAGCGCTGCGCTCTGATCCAGCCCGGATCAAAACTGTGGGAGCGAGCCTGCTCGCGAATGCGATGTATCAGTCACAGATGATTTGACTGACCGACCGTATTCGCGAGCAGGCTCGCTCCCACAGGTTTTTTTGGGCTAACCCAACAACAATGTACCGCTCGCAACCAGCGTCGCATTACCGCCGATCTTCACCCGCTCTCCTTCCAATCGACAGAACAACTCCCCGCCCCGCGCCGAGCGCTGGCAAGCGGTCAGGCTCGACTTGCCCAGACGCTTGGACCAATACGGGATCAGGCTGCAATGCGTCGAACCGGTCACCGGATCCTCATTGATGCCAATCGCCGGCGCAAAATAGCGCGAGACGAAGTCGTGCTGATTGCCGCGCGCGGTGACGATCGCGCCCAGCCACGGTAGCTTGGCCAACGCCACCATGTCCGGTTTGCAATCGAGCACCGCCTGCTCCGACTCCAGCACCACAAACAGTTCGTTGGAGCCGAGCACATCCACCGCCTCGACCCCCAGCGCTCGCTCGACATCCAGCGTCACGCCAATTTCCGAGGGCACGATCGACGGGAAGTCCAGCCACAAACGGCCCTCTTCACGGCTGACACTCAACGGCCCGGACTGGCTGGTAAAGTCGATACGCTCGGCGCTCTCCTTGTAGATCTCGAACAGCACATAAGCACTGGCCAACGTGGCGTGCCCGCACAACGGCACTTCAGTGGTCGGGGTAAACCAGCGGATATGCCAGGCCTGACCTTCGCGCACCAGAAATGCGGTTTCCGCCAGATTGTGTTCGGCGGCGATCTTCTGCATCAGCTCATCCACGAGCCACGTCTCCAGCCGATAAACCATCGCCGGATTACCACTGAACGGCCGATCACTGAACGCGTCGACCTGATGAAACTCGAGCTGCATAACTTTCTCCCTGAGTCAGTCGGCAGAGGATGCAGCCACGCCGTGATCAGCGCCAGTGACAGAACCCATCATTTTTTTACATACAGCATTAATGACTAAGGACGGCCGATGTCGGCAAATTTGGCCTGGGTGTGTTCGGCGAGCACTGCGGGCGCCAGTTCCACTTCCAGGCCACGCCGGCCGGCGCTGACATAAATAGTCGCAAAACCCTGAGCCGAGTTGTCGATAAAGGTACGCAGGCGCTTCTTCTGTCCCAACGGGCTGATGCCGCCCAACAGATACCCGGTGGAGCGCTGAGCGGCTGCCGGGTCAGCCATCTCGACTTTTTTTACGCCAGCGGCATGGGCCAGACCTTTGAGGTCGAGGCTTCCGACGACTGGCACCACCGCCACCAGCAACTCGCCTTTTTCACTGGCCGCGAGCAGGGTTTTAAACACCTGTGCCGGTTCAAGTGCCAGCTTCTCTGCGGCCTCAAGGCCATAGGACGCGGCCTTCGGGTCATGTTCGTAACTGTGCACGCGATGTTCGGCACGAACTTTTTTCAACAAGTCCAACGCAGGGGTCATGGCAGCTCCAGGCTCGGCAATGGCAAAAAAACCTCCGCCGGATTCTAGGTGATCAGCCTCCAAAAGGCTCTATCCCAAGCCACGATTCCCGCGGCTCGCAGACATTCAGCGCACGTTGTCGCACCTGGGCCACAAAGGATCATTCACCCAGCGAATAGTTTTATTGTGACCGACGGTTCACTTTCGACCTTTGACAGGTTTGTTTCTTGTCTATATTTTTTCGAATCTGAATAATGTAAGAATTGTCGTCACAGCGACACCCAGCAGTAAACCGGGAACGGAATGGGGATTCCTACTCGGGGAAAATCGCGCCTTGCCCTGTTGGCAAACGCGCCAGACAACAACAAAAACGAGGTTTTCAATGACAACTGCTTTACAGCAACCATCGCTCTCGAGCCAATGCATGGCCGAGTTTCTGGGTACTGCTCTTCTGATCTTTTTCGGCACCGGCTGTGTCGCCGCGCTCAAAGTCGCGGGTGCCAGCTTCGGCCTGTGGGAAATCAGCATCATCTGGGGCGTCGGCGTGAGCATGGCGATCTACCTCACCGCCGGAGTTTCCGGCGCGCACCTGAACCCGGCCGTGAGCATCGCCCTGGCGATCTTCGCCGACTTCGAAAAGCGCAAACTGCCGTTCTATATTCTTGCCCAGATCGCCGGCGCCTTCTGCGGCGCGCTGCTGGTTTACACGCTGTACAGCAATCTCTTCTTCGATTACGAACAAACTCACCAAATGGTCCGTGGCTCGGCCGCCAGCCTTGAGTTGGCCTCGGTGTTCTCGACCTTCCCGAACCCGGTGCTGTCCACCGCCCAGGCATTCCTGGTCGAGATGATCATCACGGCGATCCTGATGGGCGTGATCATGTCCCTGACCGATGACAACAACGGCCTGCCGAAAGGCCCGCTGGCGCCGCTGCTGATCGGCTTGCTGATTGCCGTTATCGGCAGTTCGATGGGGCCGTTGACCGGTTTCGCCATGAACCCGGCGCGTGACTTCGGTCCGAAACTGATGACTTTCTTCGCCGGCTGGGGTGAAATTTCCTTCACTGGCGGCCGTGATATTCCGTATTTCCTGATTCCGATTTTTGCACCGATTGTCGGTGCCTGCCTCGGCGCTGCCGGGTATCGCGGGCTCATCGCCCGTCACCTGACCGGCGCCACACCTGCTACAAAGGATGCAGAACCGGCCATTGACGGCAAACCAAGAACTTCTTGAAACAGTCGGCGCCGGCTCCTGCCCTATAGAGCCTGCGCCACGGCCCACTCTCCCTTATTTCGTCCAAGGCAATCGACATGACCGACATTCAGAATAAGAACTACATCATTGCCCTCGATCAGGGTACGACCAGCTCCCGCGCGATCATTTTCGACCGCGACGCGAACGTGGTCTGCACCGCGCAGCGCGAATTCGCCCAGCATTACCCGCAAGCCGGTTGGGTTGAACACGACCCGATGGAAATCTTCGCCACCCAGAGCGCGGTGATGGTTGAAGCCCTGGCCCAGGCTGGCCTGCATCACGATCAGGTGGCTGCCATCGGCATCACCAACCAGCGTGAAACCACCGTGGTCTGGGACAAGACCACCGGCCGCCCGGTGTACAACGCCATCGTCTGGCAGTGCCGCCGCAGCACCGAGATCTGCCAGCAGCTCAAGCGCGATGGCCACGAAGACTACATCCGCGACAACACCGGTCTGGTCACCGACCCGTACTTCTCCGGCACCAAACTGAAGTGGATCCTCGACAACGTCGAAGGCAGCCGCGAACGAGCGCGCAACGGCGAACTGCTGTTCGGCACCGTCGATAGCTGGCTGATCTGGAAATTCACCGGCGGCAAGGTGCACGTCACCGACTACACCAACGCCTCGCGCACCATGCTCTTCAATATCCATTCGCTGGAATGGGATTCGAAGATGCTGGAAATCCTCGACATCCCGCGCGAGATGCTTCCGGAAGTGAAGGCTTCTTCGGAAATCTACGGTCGCACCAAGAGCGGCATTGCCATCGGTGGTATCGCCGGTGACCAGCAAGCCGCGTTGTTCGGGCAGATGTGCGTGGAGCCGGGTCAAGCGAAAAACACCTACGGCACCGGCTGCTTCCTGCTGATGAACACCGGCGACAAAGCGGTGAAATCCCAGCACGGCATGCTCACCACCATCGCTTGCGGCCCGCGTGGCGAAGTGGCTTATGCGCTGGAAGGCGCGGTGTTCAACGGCGGTTCGACCGTGCAGTGGCTGCGCGATGAACTGAAAATCATCAACGACGCCCACGACACCGAATACTTCGCCAATAAAGTGAAGGACAGCAACGGCGTGTACCTGGTGCCGGCCTTCACCGGTCTGGGCGCGCCGTACTGGGACCCATATGCCCGTGGCGCGCTGTTCGGCCTGACTCGCGGCGTGCGCGTGGATCACATCATCCGCGCCGCACTGGAGTCGATTGCTTACCAGACTCGCGACGTGCTCGACGCCATGCAGCAAGACTCCGGCGAACGCCTCAAAGCCCTGCGCGTGGACGGCGGCGCGGTGGCGAACAACTTCCTCATGCAGTTCCAGGCCGACATCCTCGGCACGCAGGTCGAGCGTCCGCAAATGCGCGAAACCACGGCACTTGGCGCCGCGTATCTGGCCGGTCTGGCGTGCGGTTTCTGGGGCAGCCTGGACGAACTGCGCGGTAAAGCGGTGATCGAGCGTGAGTTTGAACCGAGCCTGGACGAAACCGAGAAAGAGAAGCTGTACAAAGGCTGGAAAAAAGCCGTCAGCCGCACCCGTGACTGGGCGCGTGAAGACGCTGAATAAGCCAACCTTCAGATCCAGATAGGCATCTAACTGGTCGGGAGCGGATTCCTGCGGCATCATGGGCAAATTTTGCACGGCAGCCCAAAGGAAGCCCCATGAATCTGCCTCCCCGTCAGCAGCAAATCCTCGAGCTGGTCCGCGAACGCGGCTATGTGAGCATCGAGGAAATGGCCACGCTGTTCGTTGTTACCCCGCAAACCATCCGCCGCGACATCAATCAGCTCGCGGAAGCCAATCTGTTGCGTCGCTACCATGGCGGCGCAGCCTACGATTCCAGCGTCGAAAACACTGCCTATGCGATGCGCGCCGACCAGATGCGCGATGAAAAACAACGCATCGGTGAAGCCATCGCCGCCCAGATCCCCGATCACGCCTCGCTGTTCATCAACATCGGCACCACCACCGAATCGATTGCCCGCGCCCTGCTCAACCACAATCATCTGAAGATCATCACCAACAACCTGCATGTGGCGTCGATGCTCAGTGCCAAGGATGATTTCGATGTGCTGCTGACCGGCGGCAATGTGCGCCGTGATGGCGGCGTGGTCGGTCAGGCGAGCGTGGATTTCATCAATCAGTTCAAAGTTGATTTCGCCCTGGTCGGAATCAGCGGTATTGATGAAGACGGCAGCTTGCTGGATTTCGATTATCAGGAAGTGCGGGTGTCGCAGGCGATCATTGCCAATGCGCGGCAGGTGATTCTGGCGGCGGACTCCAGCAAGTTCGGGCGTAACGCGATGATTCGCCTGGGGCCGATCAGCCTGATTGATTGCCTTGTAACCGATCAGCAGCCGGTGCCGGCGCTGGCGCAGTTGTTGAGTCAGCACAAGATTCGCCTGGAAGTCGTCTAGTTACTCGTTCCCACGCTCCGCGTGGGAATGCAGCCCGGGACGCTCTGCGTCCCACCTCAAAGCCGACGCAGAGCGTCGATGGATGCATTCCTTTGCTGCGCATGGGAACGATCTGCCCGTAAATGTTCGAAAATTTTCTTTTAACTGCCCTTCGATGAGTTTTTTCAATCGAACGTGACTGGCTGCGCGGGTGTTTATGGGCTACCATTTTCGCAAATGAACATTCATGTTCGATTTCCAATATAGAAAATCAAAAGAACCCGAGGCCAGCCGATGTCCACCTCTACCTTGCGTACGCCCCCAATCTCCGAGATCTACGACATCGCCGTCATTGGCGGCGGGATCAATGGCGTGGGGATCGCAGCGGATGCCGCCGGTCGCGGGCTTTCGGTGTTCCTTTGCGAAAAAGACGATCTGGCTAGCCACACCTCGTCGGCCAGCAGCAAGCTGATCCACGGCGGCCTGCGCTACCTCGAACATTACGAATTTCGTCTGGTGCGTGAAGCGCTGGCTGAGCGCGAAGTGTTGCTGGCCAAGGCGCCGCATATCGTCAAACCGATGCGTTTCGTGTTGCCGCACCGTCCGCACTTGCGTCCGGCGTGGATGATCCGCGCTGGCCTGTTCCTGTATGACAACCTCGGCAAGCGCGAAAAACTGCCAGGTTCGAAAAGCCTCAAGTTTGGTGCCGACAGCGCACTGAAAAGCGAAATCAAGAAAGGCTTCGAATATTCCGACTGCTGGGTCGATGACGCCCGCCTCGTGGTACTCAACGCCATGGCCGCCCGCGAAAAAGGTGCCCACGTGCACACCCAGACCCGGTGCGTCAGCGCCCGTCGCACCAAAGGCCTGTGGCACCTGCATCTGGAACGAGCCGACGGCAGCCTGTTTTCGATCACCGCCAAAGCGCTGGTGAACGCCGCCGGCCCGTGGGTTGCCAAGTTCATTCGTGACGACCTGAAGATGGAATCGCCTTACGGCATCCGTTTGATCCAGGGCAGCCACATCATCGTGCCGAAATTGTATGAAGGCGATCACGCGCACATTCTGCAAAACGAAGATCAGCGCATCGTCTTCACCATTCCGTACCTGAACCACTTCACCCTGATCGGCACCACCGATCGTGAGTACACCGGTGATCCGGCGAAAGTGGCAATCACCGACGCCGAAACCGACTACCTGTTGAAAGTGGTCAACGCCCACTTCAAGCAGCAGATCAGCCGTGACGACATCCAGCACAGCTACTCGGGCGTACGCCCACTGTGCAACGACGAATCCGACAACCCGTCGGCCGTCACCCGTGATTACACCCTGGCCTTGTCGGGCAGCACTGAAGAGGCACCGCTGTTGTCGGTGTTCGGCGGCAAGCTGACCACCTACCGCAAACTCGCCGAGTCGGCGATGGCGCAGTTGATGCCGTTCTTCACCCAGATGCGCCCGAGCTGGACCGCCACCGCTACCCTGCCCGGCGGTGAGGACATGACCACCCCGCAAGCCTTGTGCGCGCAGATCCGCGACAAGTTCGACTTCGTGCCGACCGAGATCGCCCGCCGCTGGGCCACCACCTACGGCAGCCGGACCTGGCGCATGCTTGAAGGTGTGGAAAGCCTCGCGGACATGGGCGAACACATCGGCGGCGGGCTCTACACCCGCGAAGTCGATTACCTGTGCAGCGAAGAGTGGGCAACCACGGCGCATGACATTCTGTGGCGTCGTAGCAAGCTGGGGCTGTTTACCACTCCGGCCGAGCAGGAGAAGCTTGCGGCGTATCTGGGTAAGGTTGAGCAGAACCGTAGCAAGATTGAAGCGGCGTGATGTGAACATCGCTTAAACGAAAGCCCCTGAATTGAGAGATTCAGGGGCTTTTTGTTTTGTGGATTCTGTTGAACCTGATTGTGTCAGTCAGATCCTTCCCCCTCACCCCAGCCCTCTCCCCCAAGGGGTAGAGGGGGAAAGGGAGCCGATCTTCATGGGGTTCGAAACTTGAGTTCGACTCGACATCTCACGTCGGCATAAATCGACCATCCACCGCGTTCAGTCCCCTCTCCCTCCGGGAGAGGGCTAGGGTGAGGGGCTTTTTATCGTTCGGCTTTCCGAACGCGACTTCCCGGTCGATTCGGTAAACCGGATCAGTTACGCCAAAACAAACCATCACAAAACTTTAATAACGTTATAAATCATAAAGTTAAGTACATCACCCTGGTCTGGCACGAGTCATGCTCTACACTCTCTCGACGAATGCTTGTTGTGCCAACACTTCAGGAGCCGTCAGGCATTCGAAGCACAAAAGGGCCGACGAACTGGCTCCATAAAAAAAACAATTCGAGGAAAATTTGATGCGCATCGTTCCCCATATCCTGGGCGCAGCCATTGCGGCCGCTCTGATCAGCACGCCAGTTTTCGCCGCCGAACTCACCGGCACCCTGAAGAAAATCAACGATTCGGGCACCATCACGCTCGCTCACCGCGACAGCTCCATTCCGTTTTCCTACATCGCGGATGCTTCCGGCAAACCAGTGGGCTACTCCCACGACATTCAAGTGGCCATCGTTGAAGCCCTGAAAAAAGACCTGAACAAGCCCGATCTGCAGGTCAAGTACAACCTGGTGACCTCGCAAACCCGTATCCCGCTGATCCAGAACGGCACCGCGGATATCGAGTGCGGCTCCACCACCAACAACGCCGAACGCGCTCAGCAAGTCGACTTCACCGTCAATATCTTCGAAATCGGCACCCGTCTGTTGGTCAAGAAAGACAAGGATGGCAAGCCGTCCTACGCTGACTTTGCCGACCTGAAAGGCAAGAACGTCGTGACCACCGCTGGCACCACGTCCGAGCGCATCATCAAAGCGATGAACGCCGACAAGCAGATGGGCATGAACATCATCTCCGCCAAAGACCACGGCGAATCCTTCAACATGCTGGAAAGCGGCCGCGCCGTAGCCTTCATGATGGACGACGCACTGCTGGCCGGCGAAGAAGCCAAGGCCAAGAAGCCTGCTGACTGGATCATCACCGGTACGCCGCAGTCCTTCGAAGCCTACGCGTGCATGGTTCGCAAAGATGACCCGGCCTTCAAGAAGGCTGTCGATAACGCCATCGTTGCGCTGTACAAGTCCGGCGAGATCAACAAGATCTACAGCAAGTGGTTCGAGAGCCCGATCCCGCCAAAAGGCCTGAACCTGAACTTCCCGATGAGCGACAAGGTAAAAGATCTGATCGCCAACCCGAGCGACAAGCCGGCGCCTGACGTAAAAATCTGATTCCTGACTAACCTTGTCTCCTGAGGGGGCGACCCTCCCTCAGGCGTTTGTTACTACCTGCTGGCTTCACTGTGGAACACTCGACCTGGCGGTTTCCGAGCCGATCGCGTGTGCCTGACGTTCAACGTCAGGCGGGAAAGGATCTTCCCCAAGCGGGTGCTTGTACATCGATCGATCTCGAGGGGAGACCCTAATGAATTACAACTGGGACTGGGGCGTGTTCTTCAAGTCCACCGGCGTCGGCAGCGAGACTTATCTCGACTGGTACGTCACCGGTTTGGGCTGGACCATTGCCATCGCCATCGTGGCATGGATCATCGCCTTGCTGCTGGGCTCCATTCTGGGGGTCATGCGCACGGTGCCAAACCGTATCGTATCGGGCATCGCCACCTGCTACGTCGAGCTTTTCCGTAACGTGCCGCTGCTGGTGCAACTGTTCATCTGGTACTTCCTGGTGCCCGACCTGCTGCCGCAAAACCTGCAGGACTGGTACAAACAGGACCTCAACCCGACCACCTCGGCTTACCTGAGCGTTGTCGTGTGCCTGGGCCTGTTCACCGCCGCCCGTGTCTGCGAGCAAGTGCGTACTGGCATTCAGGCGCTGCCACGCGGCCAGGAATCCGCTGCTCGCGCCATGGGCTTCAAACTGCCGCAGATCTACTGGAACGTGCTGCTGCCCCAGGCCTACCGGATCATCATTCCGCCGCTTACCTCGGAATTCCTCAACGTCTTCAAGAACTCCTCCGTGGCGTCCCTGATCGGTTTGATGGAACTGCTGGCGCAAACCAAACAGACCGCTGAGTTCTCGGCCAACCTGTTTGAAGCCTTCACCCTGGCCACGCTGATCTACTTCACCCTGAACATGAGCCTGATGTTGCTGATGCGCATGGTCGAGAAGAAAGTCGCAGTGCCCGGCCTGATCTCCGTGGGGGGTAAATAATGGACTTCGATTTCAGCGGCATCATCCCCGCCATTCCGGGCCTGTGGAACGGCATGGTCATGACCTTGCAGTTGATGGTCATGGGCGTGGTCGGCGGCATCGTGCTGGGGACCATCCTCGCACTGATGCGCCTGTCGTCGAGCAAACTGCTGTCGCGGGTGGCCGGCGCTTATGTGAACTACTTCCGTTCGATCCCGCTCCTGCTGGTGATCACCTGGTTCTACCTGGCGGTGCCGTTCGTGCTGCGCTGGATCACCGGTGAAGACACGCCGATCGGTGCGTTCACCTCCTGCGTCGTGGCCTTCATGATGTTCGAAGCCGCGTACTTCTGCGAGATCGTCCGCGCCGGTGTGCAGTCGATCCCCAAAGGCCAGATGGCCGCCGCACAAGCGATGGGCATGACCTATGGCCAGACCATGCGTCTGATCATCCTGCCCCAGGCGTTCCGCAAGATGACGCCGTTGCTGCTGCAACAGTCGATCATCCTGTTCCAGGACACCTCGCTGGTTTACACCGTGGGTCTGGTGGACTTCCTCAACTCCGCCCGCTCCAGCGGCGACATCATTGGCCGGTCCAACGAGTTCCTGATCTTCGCCGGTGTCGTCTACTTCATCATCAGCTTTTCCGCCTCGCTGCTGGTCAAGCGTCTGCAAAAAAGGTTCGCCGTATGATCTCTATCAAGAACATCAACAAGTGGTATGGGGACTTCCAGGTGCTGACTGATTGCAGCACCGAGGTCAAAAAAGGCGAAGTGATCGTGGTCTGCGGCCCGTCGGGTTCCGGCAAATCGACCCTGATCAAATGCGTCAACGCGCTGGAGCCGTTCCAGAAAGGCGACATCGTCGTCGACGGCACCTCGATCGCCGACTCGAAGACCAACCTGCCGAAACTGCGCTCGCGCGTGGGCATGGTGTTCCAGCATTTCGAACTGTTCCCGCACCTGACCATCACCGAAAACCTGACCATCGCGCAGATCAAGGTGTTGGGCCGCAGCAAGGAAGAAGCGACCAAGAAAGGCCTGCAACTGCTCGAGCGCGTCGGCTTGTCCGCTCACGCCCACAAACATCCGGGGCAATTGTCCGGTGGTCAGCAACAGCGTGTGGCGATTGCCCGTGCGCTGGCGATGGACCCGATCGTCATGCTGTTCGACGAACCGACCTCGGCGCTCGACCCGGAGATGGTCAACGAAGTGCTCGACGTGATGGTGCAACTGGCCCACGAAGGCATGACCATGATGTGCGTAACCCACGAAATGGGCTTTGCGCGCAAAGTGGCTGACCGGGTGATCTTCATGGACGCCGGCAAGATCATCGAAGACTGCCCGAAAGAGGAATTCTTCGGCGACATCAGCGCCCGCTCCGAACGCGCGCAGCACTTCCTCGAGAAAATCCTGCAGCACTAAAACCGAGTACTTGCGCCATCACACTTATCCCTGTGAGAGCGAGCTTGCTCGCGAAAGCGGACTGACATTCAACATTGATGTTGACTGATCCGGCCTCTTCGCGAGCAAGCTCGCTCCCACAGGGACAGCGGTGAGCCTGCAAGTGTGGTGGTTGACCCAAGGCAACTGTGATGAAATGCGACCCCAATCTCTATCGCGCCGCGCCGCCATCACTTGCCGTGAAGCCTCGTCTGATTCGCCATCTGTTTCTGCCGCCGCTGGTCATCATCCTGATGATCGGGCTGGGTTACGCCGGCTTCTGGACCAGTGAGCATTTTGGCATTCGCAGCCTCAGTGAAAACGGTCAGCGTCAGCTCGAACTGAACGCCCGCGCCGTCGAAAGCGAAATCAGCAAATACACCTACCTGCCCAGCCTGCTGGAACTCGAAACCAGTGTGTCGCAGTTGCTGGCCGACCCGACCCCGGAACACCGGCGAACGGTCAACGATTACCTTGAAGGCCTGAACCGGCGCAGTCGCAGTCGGGCCATCTACGTGATGGACACCACCGGCCGTGTCATGGCCACCAGCAACTGGCGCGATGTCGACAGTTATCTCGGTGAAGACCTGTCCTTCCGCGCCTATTTCCAGAAAGCCGTACGCGGCGAGCCGGGGCGTTTCTACGGCATCGGCAGCACCAACGGCGAGCCCGGCTATTACCTCGCCCACGGCCTCGAAGAGCATGGCAAGATCATCGGCGTCGCCGTGGTCAAAGTGCGCCTGGAAGCCATGGAAGAACGCTGGCAACGCGCGCGTCTAGAAGCCTTTGTCAGCGATGAGAACGGCATCATCATTCTCTCCAGCGATCCGGCCCGACGCCTCAAGTCAGTGATCCCGCTCACCGACGAAACCAAAGAAAAACTCGCCCGCAGCCTGCAGTACTACTGGTTCCCGCTCAACGAGCTGCAACCGCTGGCCCGGGAAACCCTGTCCGAAGGCGTGGAAAAACTGACCTTCCCCGCCAACAGCGAAGTGCGCTCCGACGATGACGACATCAGCTATCTGGCACAGACCCGGCCACTGAGCGACACACCGTGGAATTTCACCCTGCTCACGCCGTTGCAGGACCTGCGCCGCGAAGCCATCAACCAAGGAATTCTGGTCGCCGTCGCGTTTGCGCTGGTGGCATTCCTGTTGATCGCCTGGAACGAGCGGCGCAAGGTCATCGCCACCCGTCTCGCCGCCCGCGAAGCCTTGCAGGAAGCCAACAATCAACTGGAGCGTCGGATTACCGAACGCACCACTGATCTGCGCGCCAGCAACGAGCGCCTGAAGAGCCAGATCCGCGAACGGCGTCAGGCCGAAGAGACGTTGCGCCGTGCGCAGGATGAACTGGTGCAGGCCGGCAAGCTCGCTGCCATCGGTCAGATGTCGACCAGCATCGCTCACGAATTGAACCAGCCGCTGGCGGCGATGCGTACGCTATCGGGCAACACCGTGCGCTTCCTCGAAAGAGGTCAACTGGATGTCGCCAGCACCAATCTGAAAACCATCAACGAGCTGATCGACCGCATGGGCCGGATCACCGCCAGCCTGCGTTCGTTCGCCCGGCGCGGTGACAACCAGGGCCAGGCCAGCCTCGGCAAAGCCGTGGAGGCTGCGCTGCAATTGCTCGGTGCACGCCTGGAGAGTTCGGCGGTCAACATTCACCGCCAGTTCATCGATGTCCAGGTGCAGATCGACCAGACCCGCCTCGAACAGATTCTGGTCAACCTGATCGGCAATGCCCTCGACGCCATGCAGGCGCAACCCCTGCCCGAGCTGTGGCTGGAGGGTGAAGAATTCAACGCCAAATACCGCCTGCGTGTACGTGACAACGGTCACGGCATCGACGCTGAAGCGCGCAAGCATCTGTTCGAACCGTTCTTCACCACCAAACCCGGCGAACAAGGCCTGGGCCTTGGCCTGACCCTTTCCGCCAGCCTCGCCGCCGCCACCGGCGGGCATCTGGGTGTCGAACACCCGGCCAGCGGTGGCACCACCTTCGTCCTCAGTTTACCGTTGGTAAGCCCTACTCCTGCCGAGCCAATATGAACCACGACCTTAGTGTGCTGATCGTCGAAGACGACCCCCATGTGCTGCTCGGCTGCCAACAGGCGCTGACCCTCGAAGACATTCCCTGTGTCGGCGTCGGCAGTGCAGAAGAAGCGCTGGAGCGCGTCGGCGACAACTTTGCCGGCATCGTCATCAGCGACATTCGCCTGCCGGGCATCGATGGCCTCGAACTGCTGACCCGCCTCAAGCAACGTGATCGCAGCCTGCCGGTGGTGTTGATCACCGGCCACGGCGACATTTCCATGGCCGTCGGCGCGATGCAGAAAGGCGCCTACGACTTCATGGAAAAACCGTTCTCGCCGGAGCGTCTGGTCGACGTCGCACGGCGGGCGCTGGAGCAACGCAGCCTCGCCCGCGAGGTCTCATCGCTGCGCCGGCAACTGGCCGAGCGCGACTCCCTTGAGGGGCGGATCATTGGCCGCTCGCCGGCGATGCAGAACCTGCGCGAACTGATTGCCAACGTCGCCGACACTTCGGCCAACGTGCTGATCGAAGGCGAGACCGGCACCGGTAAGGAACTGGTCGCCCGCTGCCTGCACGATTTCAGTCGTCGCCACAGCAAGCAATTCGTCGCGCTGAACTGCGGCGGGCTGCCGGAAAACCTTTTTGAAAGCGAGATTTTCGGCCACGAGGCCAACGCCTTTACCGGTGCCGGCAAACGCCGTATCGGCAAGATCGAACACGCCGACGGCGGCACGCTGTTCCTCGACGAAGTGGAAAGCATGCCGCTGCCATTGCAGATCAAACTGCTGCGCGTGTTGCAGGAGCGGACCCTCGAACGTCTCGGCTCGAACCAGAGCGTGGCCGTGGATTGCCGGGTGATCGCAGCAACCAAATCCGACCTCGACGGAGCGAGCAAGGCTGGCGAGTTTCGCAGCGACCTGTACTACCGCCTCAACGTCGTGACCCTGGAACTGCCGCCATTGCGCGAGCGCCGCGAAGACATCCTGCAACTGTTCGAACACTTCACCCAGCAGTCAGCCCTGCGTTTCGACCGCGCGCTGCCGGAACTGGACAACCAGACCCTGTCGAACCTGATGAGCCACGATTGGCCAGGCAATGTGCGCGAACTGCGCAACGTCGCCGAACGTTTTGCCCTCGGCCTGCCGGCGTTCAAAAAGTCCGGCGCCAGCAGTGGCGGACAAGGCCTGGCGTTTGCCGAAGCGGTGGAAGCGTTCGAGCGCAACCTGCTCAGCGACGCCCTGCAACGCAGCGGCGGTAACCTGACTCAGGCCAGCCTGGAATTGGGCATGGCCAAGACCACGCTGTTCGACAAAGTGAAAAAGTACGGGTTGAGCCATTAAGCGAGAACGATGTGGATCTGTTTTTCAAAGCCCTGTTGGGCGCCGCGGTAGTACTGATCATCGCGGCGCTGTCGAAAACCAAAAACTACTACATCGCCGGATTGGTGCCGCTGTTTCCGACGTTTGCGCTGATTGCGCATTACATCGTCGGCAAGGGGCGTTCGATTGAGGATTTGAAGACCACGATTGTGTTCGGCATGTGGTCGATCATTCCGTACTTTGTGTATCTGGCGACGTTGTATGTGATGGTGGATCGGCTGCGGCTGGAGGCTTCGTTGGCGGTGGCGGCGGTGGCCTGGTTGATGGCCGCCACGGTGTTGGTGACTGTGTGGGTTCGGCTGCACAGCTAAGGTTAAAAGCCACCCTCACCCCAGCCCTCTCCCGGAGGGAGAGGGGGCCGACCGAGGTGTCTTGCATTTGACATTGACCTGAAAGATCCAGTTGATTATGGATTCGGTACAGCACGTTTAGGTCGGTGTACAACTCCAGCATCCCCCAATCAGTCCCCTCTCCCTCTGGGCGGTCCGACGTTTCGGGAGGGTTAGGGTGAGGGGTTTTTGGCTCCCACCGATATCAGCTGACAGTGCCGCCCTTGGACTCAGCCATGATCTGCCGGATTGCCCCGACAAACGTCTCCACCGGTTGCCCGCCGGTCACCGCATACTGACCGTTGAACACCACGGTCGGCACCGAACTCACCCCGCGCTGCAACCACAATTGCTCGTCTTCACGCACCTCATCGGCAAACTCGTCGGACGCCAGAATCGCCTCGGCTCGCTGACGATCCAGCCCGACACTTTCCGCAATTTGCACCAGTTGCCGATGATCCGACGGATTGCCGCCATCGCTGAAATACGCCTTGAACAGCGCCTCTTTCAACAGCAGTTGCACACCTTCGAGCCCGGCCCAGTGCAGCAAGCGGTGCGCATCAAAAGTGTTGTAGATACGGCTGTTGCCGTCAGTGCGAAACGCAAACCCGAGTTCAGCGCCACGGGCACGAATAGCTTCGCGATTTTTCTGCGATTGCTCCGGGGTCGAGCCGTACTTCTCTTGAATGTGCTCAGCGATGTTCTGCCCGTCTGCGCCCATTTTCGGATTGAGTTCGAACGGCTGAAAACGGATCTCGGCCTGCACTTCGTTGCGTAGGATCTCGAGTGCCTGTAACAGGCCACGCAAACCGACGACACACCAGGGGCAGGAGACGTCGCTGACAAAATCGATTTTCAAGGCAGAACTCATCACACACCTCGCGGGGGGAAATCGTGCGGGAAAATTTGCACGATACACCCCGGCCGGATTTTGCGGTGCCCCCTTCGCGAGCAAGCTCGCTCCCACATTTAGATCGCATTCCCCTGTGGGAGCGAGCTTGCTCGCGAAGAGGCCATAACCAACACCGCCCACTTTTGGTTACAGCAGATTCCCGCCCACCACCGGCTCAATCTGCGCCCAATGCGAAGTGTCTTCACGATGCGCCTGCAAATACGGCAGCACCGCCGCCAGCAACGGCTCCTTGAACGCCTCCTGAAAGCGATGCGCCAACCCCGGAATCAGTTTCAACTGGCTGCCGCGAATATGCGCCGCCAGATGAACCCCGTGCATCACCGGCAACAACGGATCCGCCGTGCCATGCACCACCAGCGTCGGTACCCGCAATTGATTGAGCAATGCCACCCGGCTCGGCTCGGCAAGAATCGCCATGATCTGCCGCTTCACGCCTTCGGGATTGAACGCGCGGTCATACGACAGCGCAGCCTGATGCAGCAAGACCTGGCGATCATCGGTGACCGCCGGGCTGCCCAGCGCGGCCAGCAGATCAGCCTGCTGTTCCAGCGCCACCTGTCGATTCGGTGCGCCGCGACGCGACAACAACTGCACCAGCGCCGCGCTGGGTGCCGGCAGACCTTCGGCGCCCGAGGTGGTCATGATCAATGTCAGACTCTCGACCCGCTGCGGTGCCATCGCCGCCATGTGCTGGGCAATCATCCCGCCCATGCTCGCGCCCAGCACGTGGAATTGCTCGACATGCAACGCGTCCATCAAGCCCAGCGCGTCGTCTGCCATGTCGGTCAGGCTGTAAGGCGCTGCCACCGGTAGACCGAGCTTGTAGCGCAGCACTTCGAAGGTCAGATTGGCGTCAGCCGGCGCCTGCCGCCAGGTCGACAGACCGACGTCGCGGTTGTCATAGCGAATCACCCGAAAACCCTGCTGACACAGCGCAACCACTACTTCGTCCGGCCAGTGGATCAACTGTCCACCCAAGCCCATGACCAGCAACAACGCCGGATCCGACGCGCGACCAATGCTCTGGTAAGCCAGGCTCACCTGCTGCAGATCAGCGTGCTCGGTCGGCACATTGACGTCGCAACGCGCCGCCGCCCAAGACGACGATCCGAAAAAAATCGCGACCAGAACAGCCGCGACCGATACAAAACCCTTGACCATGAAAAACACCGAAACGCAGAACCCCAGTAGAGCGCGAGTCTGATGAAGTTTGTTCAAGCGCGCTGCCACACTTCGATGACAGTTTGATGAAGAGTGCCGAGTGGTCATGGGCGGTGGTTGCAAACAATATCTATGTACCGCCATCGCCTTGCGCGATTTCTCTTGAATGACCCGCTCAGGGACGGATTCCCCGCCCCGCCAATGCGAGTCACGCCACCATGCTCGAGCGTCTTATTCTGGATGAGCTCCCCGCACCGTCACCGTTGCCCGAGGCCGTCGAACAGCTACCGAAAACGATTGATGACAGCCTGCTGCTGCAGGCTTGCCAACGCTGGCGCGCCAGCAGCGAGGGTTTGCGCGATTTGTTTGCCGCCAGCCCGGCACTGCGCGACAGCGTCAATGAATTGCTGCGCCAACAACTGCAACTGGACGGCGAAAAGACCGGCCTGCGCTTTGCGGCCACCGCTGACCAGCCGGAGCACATCGTCAGCCTCACCGACGCCTGTGCCTTTGTCGTTCAACACCCGACACTGGAAACCGATCTGGATCAGCGTTGTGTCCTCACCGGTATCCGCGCGGGCCATCTGTTATCCAACCTGAAGCCCCTGCAGCTCCTGGAAAAACTCAAAGCCCTCGACCCACGCCAAAGCCACGAGATTCGCTGGGCAGAATTCTGGGACGCGCGAGCGCCGCGCACACCGGTGTCACGACGTACCCGCGCCACGCAGCTTTACCGCGAGCATTTCGAAGCCACTGCGCACATGGCTCTCGCCCATCAGACGATTACCCCGGCGCAACTCAAAACGCTGCAACTGATCATTGATTCAGGTGCTGGCGCGCTGACAATCGAGGGTCAACCTGTGCACACGGAAAAGTTGGCCCTGGTGCTGAGCAACGACAGCAAAATCAAACTCCCCGGTGCATGGGTCGTCAGCGTCGGCGATTTGGCCACGGCGGCGCCTTTGCTTTATCTGCCCGGAAACGCCACATCGATCCAGGCCTTCACCACCCGCGCAGACATGCAGACGTGGCTGACCCATCAGGTACAGATCCCCACCGGACTGCCCAAGGAAATCCTTCGCGTTGACTACAGCACAGCGCTTGACCCGATGGTCACTGGCGCCAGCGATCTGTTCGCCGACCGTCACCACGCGCAGCTCGACGCCTTGAGCAATACCAACAAAGGCCATCCCGGGCTCAGGGCGCATGGCGCGCGCTCACTGGTGCATGTCGACCTGATTGATCATCAGCGCAGCAGCGCGATCATCGTGGCGGCGCCGCCAAAACCGCTCAACTCCGCCAGCGATGTCGAGACCGACGAAACACCGCTGTTCGGCAGCCTGTCCGCCGGGATTCCACTGGCGGTGCGCCACGCGGCGCTCAAACGCCAACGCGAGGCGCTTGAGCGCTTGCAGGCCAATGACAGCGACGGCTCTCGATACCGAGAATGCCAGGACGCCCTCAAAGCGCTGGAAGCCGCCGAACAAACTGGCGCGACCACTGCCACAACCCTGCTTTACCGCGAAACGGCCCTCGACGCGAATACCTTCAACACCGCGCTCAGTGCCCTGCGTCAGGCACACCGGGACGGCCTGGATGCCGAAGGCAGACTGCAAGCAACCCTTGGCCAACTCGACAGCGCCGAACACGATCTGCTCAAGGCCGTGCTGGACACCCCCGTCGCGGCCGAGCGCGACACGGATATCACGGCGGCCAGCCTGACCTTGTCACTGAGCGAAACCAGGGACGGAATCACAACAACGCAAAGCGAAGTGCTCAAGGGCGCACTCGTCATCGGACGCCAGGCGGCACTCTCGGACACTTCCAGTCTGATGCTCTACTGGCCGGGCAATGGCGGTGGCCTGCAACGCTTTGCCGATCGCCGGACACTGGCGCGCGAGGTGTTCAGGATTCTCGACGACGACAACGACCTGGCCCTGCAACTGAGTCCGATCACCACCGACCCGTTGCTTTATTGCCTCAACGCGCTGGTGAGCGACTTCGAAGCGAAAGCCACACCCCTGCGCGGCAAACCCGAACAGGCTGACGCGCTGGAGGTTCTGCGCCAGGGCTGCCTGGCCAATCTTCAGGTTCCGCTGCACGCCGCCAGACACCTGGCTTTCACTCATCTGCAGGAACAGCAACGCAGCGGCACCCTCGCCGGCAACCTGCCGGGCTGGCTGGTCAAACTCAAGGAAAACGAGCGTAGCGCGCTGAAACAGAACATCGAGGCGTACGTCGCGGCGATGCGTCAAAGCCACGCCCTCATGACCCTTGCGCTGGAACCTCGTGATGACTTCACCCGCCGTCATCTGCACGCCCGATTGCGCAGGGACTTTTCCCTTGAGGGCGACTTTTCCATACAAGTCGAACTGCCCGACTCGACCAAAACCGAACAGGTCCCGGAGTCGGGGCCGGGTGGCGTCAGAAAGATCACGACCATTGTGCCCAGCAAAGCACGCAGCAAAATGTCACTGGAGGACCTGGCCCAGCTCAATATCGATAACGTGCAATCGGTGCTCAATGACTCGCTGTCACAACGCTTGATCTTCTTGCGTCTGGAGATCACCGCGACGCATAAAAAGGATCGGACGCGCCTGCTCAACGGCATCAACCTGACCTATCTGCGCAAGGTTCTGCCGGAGCTGGACCTGCCCAAAGTCTATGAGCAGAAGATCCGTGATGCCTTTCAGGGCGCCGCCAGCGAGTCAGCATTCGTCAAACAACATCGCCGGGAAAGCCTGATCGAGCCGTGGCGCCTGATGCTGAAAATACAGAGCGAAAATGCACGCCTGCAAAAACACCTCAGCGCTGATGAAGCGGCACTGCTGAACATCGCCATCGACGCCGACACCCCACAAGCGTGGCAAGCCAGCGACAAGCGTCTTGTGCTGTTGCCGGTGTCGCTGAAAGTCGGCGGCAAGGACACTCCCGGCGAAGGCCCGGTGACCCTGTCCGGCGTCAGCTTCATCGAAGAGCAGATCAGCGGCGTCACCCTGCTGTACCTGCCGGACAGCCACGACGGGCAGTTCTTGCGCCGCTACGACACGCTCGAAGCGGCGCGCAAAGGACTGTTCACCTTGTGCGCAAGTGACAAGTGGATCGAGTACCTGGCGCACAGAACGTTGCAAGGTAACGTCAGGGCCCATGTCAACCGAATCGGTCAGGCCGTGGAAAAAAACTTCGATGCGATCATCAAAGTCGGTGTGCGCTGGCCGGCCAGTACCTCGCTGGCCGCACACCTGCTCGATGCGCACATGGGACGCTTGATCGAGGCCCATCGCGGCACGTCGCGCTCCAACGATGAACTGTTCTTCGAGCGCTACGCCCTGAAAGGCCCGCGCGCCTTCAACTACATCAAAATGGCCTTGGGCATGGTGCCCTTCGTCGGCAGTGTGCTGGCCCTCTATCAGGCCTGGACCGCTGCCAATCAGGCAGCCGCCGCGTTCTTGCGTGGTGACGTGGCTGACGGTCTGGTGGAAATCGAGTCAATGCTGCTGTCGCTGATCGACGCCTTCATGGATCTGCTCCCGGGTGAAGCCGCGGCCTCGACGCTCTCCCGGACGACCCGCGCGTTGACTCGGGCGCGTCAGCTGCACGCGGTGGTGCGCGATGTGGCGACACTGCAGGTCAAGTCGCAGCGCCACGCACGACATGTGCTGGCGCGCTTCAAGGATTACGACTATGAAAAACCGATTTCCCTGGGCGGCACAGAACCGGCCAGCCACGGCCTCTACCGCGGGATCTACCGGCTTGCCGACGGCGACTTCATCGAACGTCAGGGCCGCGTCTACCAAGTGGAGCTGAGCCGGGATTCGCGCAGCTGGCGTCTGTCCGGCAACTCGCGAAAAACCTACAAGCAGCCGATCGCACTGGATGAAAGCGGGCAATGGGATACCTGGTTTGGCGTCTATGGCACAGCCCTTGAAGGTGGCGTGGTGGGGGGTGGCAATGTCGGCGGGCGCCTGGTCGATACACTCGACCCTTACTGGCCGTCGGTGATTCGGCAACGCCTGCCGCGCTGGCTGGTAGATCGAAACTTCCGCCGCCACCATCAACTGGCCGCCACCGCAAACAATTTGGGCCGCCAATTGCAACTCAGGGGAGCGAAAAGTGACCAGGTGATCAATGCCTACGCCGAAGCCACGGAAGCGCAACGCCTGACCATGTTGCCAACGGCCGAAGCCGCATGCATTGGCGATATCCAACTGGCCAGGCAACGTTATGAGGCGTTGACCGAGTTGACTGCGCTGACCCAAGGCAGAAAACACAGGACTGTCGCCAAAATGCAAAGCAAGACCGCATGGCTGTTGACTGATCGTTACCAGCGGCGCGCCTTTCACCTGTCGCATAAAATTCATGGCATGACACGAGCAATCGACCGATTGAAGCAGCTACACAATGCGCTGCCGGGTGATGCTGTGGCTGAACGTTTGAAACACATTGAAAACATACACAGGTTTCGTGTCGAGATCGTCAACCAGCTCGATCAGTTGGGCGAACTCAGGGACCAGGTCAATCACTGGTATGGACGCATGCTGGCTAAAGACCGGCCGAAAATGTCGGCGCTGGTCGATAACACTAACAGCCGTCACAGTGAACCCATCCTGCTGTACCTGAAAACCTCCCAACGCCTGGAAATCGTCAGAAAAGCCGGCAGCCCCGACGATGCCTCGTGGCGCTATTTTGTGACGATGGCAGAGTCCCTGCGCAACAGAATCGATCTGCATCTGTACCGCCAGTACGACTTGCCGAATATGCAGAACACGACCGCCCAACGTAATCGCATTCTTCAGGAAAGCATCGACACTTGCGTCGAGTATCGGCGCGAGATGGCGGTATGGACCGCCAGCTGTCCGCAATTCTTTCATCTGGACGTAGTCGAGCCCTTGCTGGAAGGCGTTGATCGCCTGGCGGATCGAGCGCGTGCCGCTATCAACAGGCCACCCGAACCGAGGGTCGCGGGGCGACCCCTGCAGCGCGTGTTCATCACTGATGACAACCAATTGCGCCATGGCGTGGAGCAATGGGATAACCTGACCAACGCCCGTCAATACAGAAGTACCGGGATTGGAGGCTATGAAGAAATCTGGGAACATGGCGCCGATGGCGTCGTGCGCCTGACCAACCCGCAAAACCTGGCAGTTCCCTCCCCCGCCGAGCTGAGTCTGGCCACCCTGGTAACCGAGGCACAGCAACGTCTGGAGAACGTGGCCACTTACCGCACCACGGTGCAGAGCAACGCCAATCGCGGCATGCTGCCCGTCGACCTGCAGCACATGATGGACAGTCATGCGAGTGAACTCACCACCCGTGCCGACGGTATCGCTGCCAAATCGGCAGAGCAACCGATCATCCAGCAATTGCGCGATCAGGCCGCCGAGCTGATCGTCGAAGGTCGCGCCTTGCGCACCCAACGCTCGATGACCAGTCAAAAGCCCACCGACGGCATGCTTGATGACCTCATCGGACAGAACGCGGTGGAGATCCGCAAACCCCTTGCGATCCGAAAACTGGCGGATCATCAGGGGCGCCCCAACTACCTGCAGGAATATGAGGTCTGGAACCTCACACAGGAGCCCGCGCAATTACTCTGGTACGTGCATTTCCATTACCGTTCGGCGACCCGCCCCTTGCGCCAATTCGAAAGAGCCCACCTGAAACTGCCGGCGCATCGCAAGCTGACTCACGCTGACGACCCGACCCTGCTTGATTCCAGAATCACTGCACAGTCCATTGTCCTGCGGCATTTCGAGGGACTCTGAGCATAAGGCACTGTAGTCATAGGAAGAACTGCCGAGCCATCACTCGGCGGTTCTGCCGTAAAAGAACGCGTCGATGTCGACAGCGCTATCATCATGAGACAAACTCACCCTCTTTGCGCTTATCACAAGTTTTCCTCATGGAGCCTTCGGTGCTTGAAATCCGTCACCTGAAAACCCTGCACGCCTTGCGTGAAGCCGACAGCCTGGTCGATGCCGCCGACCGTTTGCACCTGACGCAGTCGGCGCTGTCCCACCAGTTCAAGGAGCTTGAGGAACGCCTGGGCATGGCGTTGTTCGTGCGCAAGACCAAACCGGTACGGTTCACCAGCGCCGGTTTGCGCTTGCTGCAACTGGCTGACGCAACCCTGCCGCTGTTGCGCGCCGCCGAGCGGGATATCGGCCGTCTCGCCGGTGGTACGGCCGGGCGTTTGCACATGGCCATCGAATGCCACAGCTGCTTTCAGTGGCTGATGCCGACCATCGACCAGTTCCGCGATGCCTGGCCGGAAGTCGAACTCGACCTCGCTTCGGGTTTCGCCTTCGCACCGCTGCCGGCGCTGGCGCGTGGCGATCTGGATCTGGTGGTGACTTCCGATCCACTGGAAATCGCCGGCATCACCTATGTACCGCTGTTCACCTACGAAGCCATGCTTGCCGTGGCCAATCAGCATGCGCTGGCGAGCAAGCCGTACATCGTCCCCGAAGACTTGCTGACGGAAACGCTGATCACCTACCCGGTGGAACGCGACCGTCTCGACATCTTCACACGCTTCCTGGAACCGGCCGACATCGAGCCGGCGCAGGTGCGTACTTCGGAACTGACGGTGATGATGATGCAACTGGTCGCCAGCGGCCGTGGCGTCTGTGGCATGCCGCACTGGGCGCTGCACGAATACAGCTCGCGCGGTTACGTGAAGGGTAAACGGCTGGGGGAAAAAGGCCTGTTCGCAACGTTGTACGCGGCGATTCGCACCGACATGCTCGATGCACCGTACATGCGGGATTTTCTCCTGACGGCGAAGGACACGTCGTTCTCGACCCTGGACGGTGTCAGCGCGGTTCGCTGAGTCACTTGTGGGAGCGAGCTTGCTCGCGAAAGCGATGTATCAGACACACAAATAGTGACTGTCAGATTGCCTTCGCGAGCAGGCTCGCTCCCACAGGGATCAGCGCAATATCAGAGTTGACGCCACATGTGGATCTTGTCGAAGTAGTCTTCGCCCACCCGCACCGCCAACGGTTCGAGGCCGAACTGGATAAAGCCGCAGCGCTGGTAGAGATTGAACGCGGCGTCATTGCCGGCGGTAACGGTAAGCTGGAGCAGTTTCAGTGCCGGGTGGTTTTGCGCTTCGGTAATGGCCGCCTGTACCAGTTCATGGCCCAGACCGTGCTGACGAAAATCCGCCGAGACGTACATGCCGAACAACGTGGCCTTGTGGCGAGCCTTCTCGCGCGGTTCGAGGGCCAGGCCGACGATGCCGGCCAGCGCGCCGGCTTCAAACGCGCCAAGCACCACATCGAGCTTGCTGGTCAGACGCCCCTCCCACCAGCTCAATGGCATCACCGCGCGTTCGCGAACGCTGGAGGTGAACGCCTGCGGATGGCGGTCATAGGCTTCGAGCATCAGTTCGCGGTAAGCCAGGGCATGACTGGCGTCCAGCCGTTCGATCCACATGTTCACGCCGTCCTGCGTTGCTCAAGCATCAGCCGCACAGCGAGGCCGCCGAGGACGAAGCCCATGAAATAACGCTGCAGCGCCAGCCACGTCGGGTTACGCACAAACCACGAAGCGATGCCCGCGGCGAACAGCGCGATCAGCAAATTGACGCAGAAACTGACGCTGATCTGGGTCAGGCCGAGAATGATGCTTTGGGTGAACACCGAGCCGTGTTCAGGGGAGATGAACTGCGGAAACACCGAGAGGTAGAACACGGCGATTTTCGGGTTCAGCGCGCTGGTGAGAAAGCCCATGGTGATCAGCTTTCGCGACGAGTCCGGCGGCAATTGCTGCGCCTCGAACGGTGAGCGCGCACCGGGTTTCACTGCTTGCCAGCCCAGCCACAGCAGGTACAGCGCACCGGCCCACTTCAGCACTTCATAGGCCATCGGCACTGCCAGAAACACCGCAGTCAATCCCGCAGCCGCGGCGAACATATGCACAAAGAATCCACTGACCACACCGAGCAACGACGTGACCCCGGCCTTGCGTCCCTGACAGATCGAACGCGAAATCAGATAGATCATGTTCGGCCCCGGCGTCAGCACCATCAGCAATGCGGCAGCGGCGAAAATCAGCAAGTCTTGAAGCGGGATCATGGCAAAGTCCTTTGCGTGGATGATCAGGCGATTGCGCTCAGCGATTTGCGATAAAACGGCAGGATCAGGTCACGTGTCAATGGCGCCAGAACCACAGCAGGATCAGTGGCCGGATCGACCCAGATCACTTCTTCGATTTCCGCCGCCGGTGTGACGTCGGCCTCGATCGTCAGTTGAAAGATCTCGGCCTGCACGACACACCCCGGCTCGTTGGCCGCAGGCGCCGAGAACTGGCCGAGAAAAGCTGCCTGCGCCGAATCGATCTGCAAGCCCAGCTCTTCTTCCAGCTCGCGGGCCAGCGCGTGCACCGGCAACTCGTGCGCCTCGATCTTGCCGCCCGGTTGCATGAACGCCGTGGTGCCGCGCTTGCGCACCAACAGAGTCTGGCCTGCGGGATTGAGCAACAGCGCGGCGGCTATATGAATGAGGTTTGCAGAGACAACGGATGCAGAAGTCATGGATCAGCCACCGGCCTGGAAAAACCGCAAGGATCCCATGCCCGGCCCAATGACGTCACCTCACCGATCATTCCCCCTGCGCCTTGAGCGTGGCTTCAACCTCCTCCGGCACCTTGACGAAAATCGTGTACTTGCCGCCCTCCATGGCTTCAAACGCAATCAGCTTTTCCACCAACAGCGCGCTGAGCACCTTGCCGGCATTGAGCAGCAGCATGCCGTTATCGGCATTGAGGTTGCGCGCCAGAATCATCCCCGCCGCCAGATCCCGAGTGGACAGCACCTTGACCGACGGATCCGCCAGCGTCACGTCGCTGAGGAACGCGGCACACACCTGAATGAAATCCTCGACCAGATCGGGATCGTACAAACGCCCGGCGTACTGGCGCAGGTACAGCAGCGCTTCATCGCTGTTCATCTGCCGCTCGAGGATCAGACCGCGCTGCAACTCGACGAAATCCACTGCCAGTTTCAGCAAGCGTGAGCCGAACGGAATGCCCTCGCCCTTGAGCCGGTCGGGAAAGCCGCTGCCGTCCCAGCGCTCCTGATGATGCAGGATCAGACGCGCCGCATCCTTCATCGGGTCCAGGGTCATGAGCAACGATTCGCTCTGCTTCGGATAGCTGCGATAGCGCTCGCGTTCGGTATGGCGCAGCAGATCCGAGGGCGTGGTCATCATCGCGTCGGTCCAGCTCAGTTTGCCAATGTTGTACAGCGCCGCCGCCATGGTCAGATCACGGCTGGTGGCCTCGTCCAGCCCATGCTGTTTGCAGTAGCTGCGCACCAGTTCAATGATCTGCCGGTTGGTCTGTTTGGCAGGTGGCAAGCGCAGATTGGCCAGCAGCGAGAACACTTCGGTACCGGTGACATAGCTGTGTTTGAGCTCTTCGTATGCCAGATCAAGCATGTCGGCGGTCTGCTGCAGTTCGGCGGTGCGCGCTGCGACATGCTTTTCCAAAGTGCTGTTAAGCAGTTTGAGCTGATCGTTCTGCACCCGGGTCAAGCGCTCCAGCCGTTGGCGCTCCTGCTCGGAATGCTGGTGTTCGAGGGACTGGCGCAGAATCAGCAGCAGCTCTTCGTCATTCCACGGTTTGCTGATGTACCGGTGAATCTGCCCGTCATTGATGGCTTTGATGATCGCCGCCGGGTCGGCATAGCCGGTGAGCATGATCCGCGCCGTCGCCGGAAAACGTTCACGGACATGCGCCAGTAACGACGCACCGTCCATGCCCGGCATCCGCGCATCGCTCATCACCAGGTTCACCGGCTGCTGCGCGAGGATCTCCAGCGCCTGGGCGCCGCTGGTGGCCAACAGCAGATCGTAGGGTTGGCCGCGTAACAGGCGGCGCAGGCTGTTGAGGATCGACTCCTCGTCATCGACCAGCAGCACTGTGGGTCGATGCGCCGGCAGCGGCGCGGATGGCTCTTCCATGGCATGGCCTCAAGCAAACAGGGAAATTACGACGCACCGAGCCAACACTTCGCCGGTCCGCGCCTGAGTCCAAGGCTAGATGATTTTGGCCGGCATTCACGCCGATCTTTGTCCGGGGCCGAAAGCGCAGTGCCGGGGAGCCGACTATGCTGAAGACAGCGCAAGACTCCATCGGCGGATACAAACAGGCAAATGGCGAGGGAAAAGGATGCCCCGGATCACCACAGCATGCCTCCCCACGGGTGGCGCGGCATGACAGCGCCAACCGTGCACATCAATCGCCGCGTGCTGATCGTTGACGACAGCCCGGCGATCCATGGCGATTTCGCCAAGATTCTCAGCCCGGTCATCCCCGGTGACGATGGCTTGGGCGAAACCGAGAGCCTGCTGTTCGGCACGCCGTCCGCACCGCAAACCCAACATTTCGAACTGGATTCGGCGTTTCAGGGCCGCGAAGCCCTGGAAAAACTCGAGGCTGCGCTGGCAGAAAACCGTTCCTACGCCATGGCCTTCATCGACATGCGCATGCCACCGGGCTGGGATGGTCTGGAGACCATTGAACGGCTGTGGCAGGTCGACCCCAAGCTGCAAGTTGCGCTGTGCACGGCCTATTCCGATTATTCCTGGGAAGACATCGACCGGCGTCTGGCGCTGAACGACCGCTTGCTGATCCTGAAAAAGCCCTTCGACGCCATCGAGATCCGCCAGATGGCCAGCGCCCTTACGGTCAAATGGCAGATGACCGAAGACGCCGAACTGAAGATGAGCCTGCTGGAAGCTGCGGTGCAGGAACGCACCCGGGAGCTGTCCGACGCCAATGTGATCGTGCAGAACAGCCCGACCATTCTTTACCGTTTGCGCGGCGAACCCTCGTTTGCGCTGATGTACATCTCCCACAACATCACCCGTTACGGCCATGTCGCCGCCGACCTGGTGGGTTCGCCCGACTGGGCGCAGGCGCTGATTCATCCGGACGATCAGGCGAACGTCGATGCGGCCATGGCCCGGGTGCTGGATCGGCATGCGTCGGGCGCGTCCATCGAGTTCCGCATGCGCACCGGCCAGGGCACCTGGCGCTGGGTGGAGAACCGCTACATCCCGGTGCGCGATGATGACGGCCGTCTGCTGGAAGTCGAAGGCATCATCCTCGACATCACCGAGCGCCGCCTGGCCGAGGACAAGCTGGCCTTGCTCGCCCGCTCCGATGGCCTCACGGGGCTGGCCAATCGCGCCACGCTGATCGAGCGCCTGCATCAAGCGTTCGCCGCCGCACGACGAGGCGCCATGCCGTTCGCGGTGTTCTACCTGGACCTCGACCATTTCAAGCGGATCAATGACACCTTCGGCCACCCGGTGGGCGATCTGCTGTTGCAGGAAGTCGCCCGGCGCATCAAGTCCGATGTCCGCGAAAGTGACGTAGTGGCGCGCCTGGGCGGTGACGAATTCGCGATCCTGCAACTGGACGTCAGCGACCCGACCCAATCGGCCGCGATGGCCGCCAAGATTCGCGACACGCTGCTGGCGCCCTACCACCTGGCCGGTAATGCGCTGCATATTTCGGTGAGCATCGGCATCAGCAGTTACAGCGACCTCAGCCTCGATGCCGACGCGCTGCTCGGGCAAGCCGACATGGCGCTGTACCGCGCCAAGGAAATGGGCCGCAACCAGTACCACTTCCACTCCGAGGAAATCTCTCGGGAAGTGGCCGAACGCATGACCCTCGTCAGCGAGTTGATGACCGCCCTTGAGGGCAATGAGCTGATGCTGCGCTATGCGCCGGAGGTCGATCTGCACAGCGGCAGGATTCTCGGCATGGAGGCACAAGTCCTCTGGCAGCATCCTCGTCGCGGCCTGCTGCAGGCCTGCGACTTCGTGCCGATTGCAGAGAAAACCGGCGCAATCATTCCGCTCGGGCGCTGGGTGCTGGATCACGCCTGCCACCAGATGCATCTGTGGCGTAACGAAGGCGTCGCGCCGCCCGTAATGGCAATCAAACTTTCGCTGGCCCAACTCAAGAGCGGCCCCGAGCTGATCTACAACGTGCTGCGCACCACCGCCCGTTGGGAACTCGCCCCTTGGGACCTGCGTTTCGATGTCACCGAGGCCACACTGGCCCAGACCAAGTGGACGCACAACGACGCGTTGCCGCGCCTGCGTGAACTGGGCGTGAGCATCGCCATCGATGATTTCGGCACCGAATACTCCTCGTTCGACTACCTGAAAACCTACCGGGTCAATCACCTCAAACTGGCGCAGAGTTTCGTCGACAGTGCCGCCCACGATGTTGCCAGTGCCAACGCCCTGCGCGCGATGGTCAACTTCGCCCGGGATCTGGACATCGACATCATTGCTGAAGGCCAGCCGTCGTCGGATCAACCGTGCACGCCGCCCTCCGCGCCCCCGCTGCCCAGCGCCCGGGGCATGTATTTCAGCGCAGCGGTCAGCGCCGAACAAGCCGGGCATTTGCTCAAGGACAGTTGCCGGCTGACGCCAAAGGAGGACGAGGCATGAAAACGCCTTTTCCGCAGACCAACCGGCGCATCCTGATCATCGACGACACGCCGGCGATCCACGATGACTTTCGCAAGATCCTCGCCCCGCAGGTGGCGGACGCCGTCGATTTGCAGCAACTGGAGCAGACGCTGTTCGGCACCCAGCAGACGCCACACCTGAGCTTCCAGCTCGACTCCGCCTATCAGGGCCAGGAAGCGCTGGCGCTGGTCAACCGCGCACTGGCCAGTGGCAATCCCTACGCCCTCGCCTTTATCGACATGCGCATGCCGCCCGGCTGGGATGGCCTGGAAACCATCGAGCAACTGTGGCGGGTCGACCCAAACCTGCAAATCGCCTTGTGCACGGCGTACAGCGACTACAGCTGGGAAGCGATGGCCGAACGGCTGGAGTTCGGCGATCAGTTGCTGATCCTGAAAAAGCCGTTCGACAGCCTGGAAATCCGTCAGATGGCCAACGCCCTGACCTGGAAATGGCAACTGGCGCAGGACGCGGCGCTGAAGATGCTCAGCCTTGAGCGGACCATCGAAGCGCGGGTGCACGAACTGCTCAAGGTCTCGCACCTGCTGCAATACGACAGCCTCACGGAACTGCCCAACAGCACCTTGCTCGGTGATCGCCTGAGTCAGGCCATGGCCGTGTGCCGACGGCATGACAAACAATTGGTGGTGATGTTTCTCGGTCTGGATCGCTTCAAGCGCATCAACAATGCGCTGGGCCATCCGGCGGGTGACGAGATGCTCAAACGGGTCGCCCGGCAACTGTTGTCCTGCGTGCGCGATTCGGACTCGGTGTTTCGCTACGGTTCCGATGAGTTCGTGGTGATCCTCGGCGACATCAACCACCCTCAGCAAACCCACGGCATCGCGGAAAAACTCCTCGCCGCCATTCGCCTGCCGCAGACGATTGCCGGCCACGACGTCAGCGTCACCGCCAGCCTCGGCATCAGCGTCTACCCCGAAGACGGCCTCGAAGCCACCGAGCTGATCAAGAAAGCCGAGACCGCGATGCGCAACGTCAAGGAACAGGGGCCTGACAACATCGGCTTTTTTATCGAAGCCATGAACCAGCACGCCCGGGAACAGCACAGCATCGAGTCGGGCATTCGCCGCGCCCTGCAGGCGCATGAGTTCGTCCTGCACTACCAGCCGAAAATCGACCTGCGCAGTGCCAAAGTGGTGGGTGCCGAAGCACTGCTGCGCTGGCAGAAACCCGGGCATGGCTGGGTCTATCCGTCGGACTTCATCCCGGTGGCCGAGGACAGCGGCCTGATCGTGCCGTTGAGCAAATGGGTGCTGGCTGAAGCTTGTCGTCAGACCCGTGCCTGGCAACTGGCCGGACTGCCGCCGATCCGCATGTCGGTCAACACGTCACCCATCGATTTTCGCCAGCGTGACTTCGTTGCCGGCATCGAGCGCGTACTTGAACAGACAGGTCTGGCCCCCGAATGGCTGGAGCTGGAAATCACCGAAGGCGTGCTGATGCAAAACGTCGAGGCGACGATGACGGCGCTCAAGCGCCTGAAAACGCTGGGCACGCGTCTGGCCATCGATGACTTCGGCACCGGCTATTCCAGCCTGAGCTACTTGCGGCGATTTCCCATCGATGTGCTGAAGATCGACCAATCGTTCATTCGCAACCTGTGCAACGACCGCAACGATGCCGCGCTGGTGAGCGCGATCATCAACCTGGGCAAGAGTCTGGAACTGGACGTCATCGCCGAAGGCATCGAAACCGCTGAGCAACTGGCCTTTCTCAAGGCCCATCACTGCGAAGAAGGCCAGGGCTACTTTTTCAGCGAAGCCCTGCCCGCAGACGCATTTGCGCGGTTGCTGGCCGGTACGCAACCCGCGCCCTGGACGATTGCATGATCACTGTGAAACCAGCCTGGAGTCAGGGAGACAATTGCCGATGAGCCTTTTCCATTACGGCATCGCGTTGCTGCTGTGCGGAGTCTGTATCGGCGCCAGTGCCGAGCCGCTGGACGAGCCGCTCAAACCGCTGCCCGCGGTGCCGCAGCAGGATCCCCGGCGCGTGGAACTCGGTCGACGGCTATTCCACGAACCACGTTTGTCGATCAACAACACGCTGTCCTGCGCCAGCTGCCATCAACTCGACAAGAACGGTGCCGACAGCCGCGCCTTGTCGCTGGGCTTCGACGGCAAACCGGTGGCCGTCAACACACCGACCGCGTTCAACGCGGCCCTCAATTTCCGTCAGTTCTGGGATGGCCGCGTCGAAACGCTGGAGGAACAGAGCAACGTCGTCATCACCAGCCCCCATGAAATGGGCAGCGACTGGCGCACCGTGATCGAACGCATCGGCAACGACCCCGACTATCGTCGTGATTTCGCCGCCACCTACCCGGACGGCGTGACCCAGGCCAACGTCCAGCAGGCGCTGGCCAGTTTTGAACGCACCTTGCTGACGCCCAACTCACGCTTCGATCAATACCTGCTCGGCAACACCGACATCCTCACTCTGGAGGAAAAGTACGGTTACCAGCGCTTCAAGGAGTACGGCTGCATTGCCTGCCATCAGGGGGTCAACATCGGCGGCAACATGTTCCAGAAATTCGGCGTGTTCGGCGATTACATTGCCGATCGCGGCAACCCGACCGTGGCCGACCAGGGCCGCTTCAACGTCACCGCCGATGAAGCAGACCGGGCCGTGTTCAAAGTGCCGAGCCTGCGCAATGTCGCGATCACCGCGCCGTACTTTCACGACGGTTCGGCCCCCACCCTCGAACGCGCTGTGGATGTGATGTTCCAGTACCAGTTGGGGCGGATGCCGAGCGCTGAGGACAAACGGCTGATCATGCTGTTCCTCACAACCCTGACCGGCCAAAGGGAGGTCCAGCCATGATCAACATCTCGCGACGACGCAGCCTATTGTTGCTGACCCTGGTGGCCCTGGCGCTGGCCTCGATCCTGCTGTTCCTGTACTTCAAATCCAGCTCCGACCAGAGCATGACGTACACCGAATCGCGGGATCTGATCCGGCAGATCAAACAGCAGAATTCGCAGTGGGAGAACGAGATCCTCAAGGCCAGGGTGGCACTGACCCACAACTACGATCCACTGGTGTCACCGATGAATGAGATGAACCGGCTCTGGGCGCGCTTCGACGCGATCGAATCCGGGCATGGGCGCAACGACTCGACGCAATGGAACGATGCTCACGAAAGCTTCCTGCAGGCGATGCAGGAAAAGACCCGTCTGGTCGAACAGTTCAAATCGCACAACGCACTGTTACGCAACTCCCTGGCTTTTTTGCCCACCGCTGAAGACGACATCCAACAGCAACTGGCCAGCCTGTCGGACTTCGATAAATTGCAGTTGCAAAACATCACCACCGACACCTACGACCTGCTGCTCAGCGCCCTCGAATTCGCCCAGGTCACCTCCGACGACCGGGCCGCCGACATCGAGGTCGGTCTGAACAAGCTGAAGGTCAATGCACAACGCCTGCCGCTCGCGTTTCAGACCCCGATCAGAATCCTGAGCAGCCATATCTCGCTGATTGCGCGCGAGCAGCCAGTGGTCAATCAGTTGCTCGAAAGCATCGAAAACATCCCCGTGGCCGAGCGCCTCGACAACATCACCACCATGCTCGATCACGACCAGCAAAGCGCCGATCGGGTCGACCGGCAATACCACTTCTACCTGCTGTTGTTTTCGGTCTTGCTGGTGTTGTCACTGGTGTGGCTGGCCATTCGTTTGATCGGCAGTTTCGCCGAAATCAATCGGGTCAATAACGCCCTGCAAACGGCCAACGATGCACTGGAACAAAGAGTCGAAGAACGCACCCGGGAACTGCGGGACGCCCAGAGCGAACTGCTCGACGCGGCACGTCAGGCCGGCATGGCGGAAATCGCCACCAATGTGTTGCACAACGTCGGCAACGTGCTCAACAGCGTGAACATTTCCAGCGACCTGATCACGCGCAAGCTGCGCAACAGCAAGGCCCAAGGCCTGGGCAAGGCCATGCAACTGATCAACGAACACCCGGATGACCTCGGCGTGTTCCTCAGCGAAGACGCCAAGGGCAAATTGCTCCCCGGCTACCTCAACCAATTGGTGGTCGCCATTACCCAGGAACAGCAGGAAATGCTCGACGAGTTGAACCAGATGAACAAAAGCGTCGACCACATCAAAGACATCGTCGCCACCCAGCAATCCTATGCCGGCGCCAACAGCATGACCGAACCGCTGTTCATCAACGAATTGCTCGAAGACGCGTTGCGCATGAACGCCGGGGCACTCACCCGGCACCACGTCACGGTGGTCCGGGAGTACGCTGACGTGCCGCAGGTGATGGGCGACAAACACCGTTTGCTGCTGATCCTGATCAACCTCATCAGCAACGCCAAATACGCCATGTCCGACCTCAGCAACCGCCCCCGGACCATGACCCTGGCGGTCAAAATTGTCGATGACACCTTCCTTGAAATCAGCGTCAAGGATGACGGCGAAGGCATTTCGCCGGAAAACATGACGCGAATCTTTGCCCACGGTTTCACCACCCGCAAGGAAGGCCACGGCTTCGGTCTGCACAGTTGCGCCCTGGCCGCCATCGAGATGAACGGCCACCTCACCGCGCACAGCGACGGCCCGGGCCAGGGTGCATTGTTCACCTTGCAGATCCCCCTGATCAGCGTCACGGAGAGCGCATGAGCGAGCTGTCGAACCGCCGCATTCTGCTGATCGACGACATGCCGTCGATCCATGAAGACTTTCGCAAGATTCTCGCGCCGCCGGCGGCGCAGTCCGTGGAACTGGACGAGATGGAAGCGGCACTGTTTGGCGCTCAGGTGCGCGCCGAACGTCCGCCGTTCGAGCTGGACTCGGCCTATGGCGGCGAGGAAGGTCTGGGCAAGCTGAACCAGGCCTTGGCGGAACTACGCCCCTATGCGCTGGCCTTTGTCGACATGCGCATGCCCGACGGCTGGGACGGCGCGAAAACCATCGAGCATCTGTGGCAGCAGGATCCACAGTTGCAAGTGGTGGTCTGCACCGCCTACTCGGATTATTCCTGGGATGAACTGCTGGAGCGTCTGCAGGCGCATGACCGCTTGCTGATTCTTAAGAAACCGTTCGACAACATCGAAGTGCAGCAGATGGCCAACACCCTGCTGACCAAATGGCAGATGACCGAACGCGCGTCACTGCAAATGCATCACCTGGAACATCTGGTCGATCAGCGCACGGCCCAGTTCAAGCAGGCCAGCGAAGACCTGCAGCGGGAAATCGATGAGCGCAAGCAACTGGAAAGTCAGCTGGTACAGTCGGAAAAACTCGCCTCACTGGGGCAAATGGCGGCGGGCGTGGCCCATGAAATCAACAACCCGATCGGCTTCATCTCCTCCAACCTCGGCACCCTCGACGGCTACTTCAAACAATTGCTCAGCGTACTCGATGCCTGGCAGACGCTTGGGCCAACACCAGACAGCGAATCCGTGGCGCGGCTTGAGCAATTGCGCAAAGACGCCGATCTGGATTTTCTCCTCGAAGACATTCCGGTGCTGATCCGCGAATCCAAGGAAGGCATTGGCCGGGTCGGGCAGATCGTCAAGGACCTGAAGGATTTCTCCCGGGTCGATAGCCAGCAGCAATGGCAGTGGGCCAATCTGCAACAAGGCATCGAGTCGACCCTGAACATTGTCGCCAGTGAACTCAAGTACAAGGCCGACCTGATCAAGGAGTACCAGCCCCTGCCGGACATCGAATGCCTGCCGTCGCAAATCAATCAGGTGATCATGAACCTGGTGGTCAATGCGGCGCAGGCCATGGGCCCCGAACGCGGCACCATCACCTTGCGCACCGGGCAACAACAAGACACGGCGTGGGTGGAAGTCGCCGACACCGGCGCGGGGATTGCGCCGGACATCCTGCAGAAAATCTTCGATCCGTTCTTCACCACCAAACCCGTCGGCCAGGGCACCGGGCTGGGCCTGTCCCTGTCCTACGGCATTGTGAAAAAGCACGGTGGCGACATTTCGGTACGCAGCGAACCTGGGGTGGGCACGACCTTTCGCATCGAGTTGCCGATGCGCCAGAACCGGCCCGCGGCCTGAAGACGCCTCAGGTCGCTTGCTGAAAGTCCATTTCCGGTGGCTGGCGACGGAAACCACCGGTGAGTACTGCCAGGTAAACTACGCCGATCGCCAGCCAGCTCAAGCCCAGGTACACCGCCAGGTGATCGAGGCTGACCATCAGCCACAAGTCCGCCACCAGCCCGATCAACGGGCAGAGCAGCGCGCGGGATGGTGCGGCGTGGATCGCGGGTTTCTTCGGTCAGCGTGCTGACCGCATCGAAGCCGAGGAACGAGTAGCAGGCGGTGGCCGCGCCGCTCATGATCAGCGGCATCTGCAGGTCGCCGTTGAAGAACCGCTTGATCGACCACAACGGCGTGCTCGCATCGCCACCGATGTAGTGCACGCACAGCGCGACGAAAGCGATCAGCACGAGGAACTGCACCAGCATCAGCAAGGCGTTGATGCCGTTGGCCAGTTTCAGGCCAATGATGTTGATCGCGCTGGTGATGCCGATAAAGCCCAGCACCCAGATCCATTGCGGGATCGACGGGAATGCAGCGGCCATGCGCCCGTAACTCATGGCGGTGAAGAACATCGCCACCAGCGCCGCCAGATACGCGGCGGGGACCATGCTGGCGGTGGACTGGGCGAGGATGCCGAAGGTGCCGAGGACAATGATCGGCGTCATGTAGGCGATGCCGAACAGCACCACCGACCCTAATGAAAGGGTGCGTTGCAAACGAGCCATGGGCGACTTACTCCGAATGTTATTGGATTTATGGCAGAGCCGGGTTCGGCGAATGTTTTCGGGTGTGGCTGATCGTTCCCACGCTCTGCGTGGGAATGCCTCAATGGACGCTCTGCGTCCGCTCTTGGGACGCGGAGCGTCCCGGGCTGCATTCCCACGCAGAGCGTGGGAACGATCGGGTAAAACCTGAGTTCGACCCGTTGCTTCAGGTCGGCGTAACTCGAGCAATCAACTCGATCAGTCCCCTCTCCCTCCGGGAGAGGGCTAGGGTGAGGGCAGCGGTCAACGGCGTGGAATCAACAACTCACGAACACCATCACCGTGCTCCAGCACCTCCCCCGGCAACTTCAAGCGCTGATCATCCAGATAGCGGTAATCCCTGCGCGCAATCTCCAACCGCGCGAAATCCAGTTCAACGCAGAACGTCCCTTCCTCACGCCCGGCCTCGAACAACAACGTCCCCAGCGGATCGACCAGCGCACTGCCACCGGCAAACATCAAACCGTCATCCCCCGCCTCGACGCGATTGACCATCAACGCAAAGGCCTGATTCTCCTGGGCACGGGCCATGATCGCGGTGCGGTGAGTCGGCGCGTACGGGTCCATGTTGCCGTTAGTCACGATCAGCAACTCGGCACCCAGTTGCGCCAAGGCACGGGCCGACTCCGGAAACTCGATGTCGTAGCAGATCAGCAGGCCAACGCGCACACCGTTCCACTCGCAGGTGGCGTAACGGTCGCCGGCCTCGAACACGCCGCGATCCGACGCCCACAGATGAGTCTTGCGGTATTTCAGGGCAATGCCTTCAGGAGTGATCAGCAACGTGGTGTTGTAGAAGCGACCGTTGTCGTTCTCGGCCATGCCGATCACCACGGCGATGTTGTGTTCACGCGCGGCGGCCAGCACCGCGCTGACGGTCGGGCCGTCGAGCGGTTCGGCGGTTTGCGCCACGGTTTCGGCTGTCGGGAAGCCCATCAGGTGGGTCTCCGGGAACACGATCAATTGCGTGTCGGCCGCACACGCGGCAATCGCTGCCAGTGCGCGTTCGAGGTTGTAGGCCGTGGCATTGTCTCGGCCTGCCAATTGCGCGAGTTCGACTTTCATGGGAATTCCTTGTGATAAGCGGCGGGCGCTGAAAGATTGCCCGGTGGCTGTCTGTGGGCCAGTATGCGCAGCAAGCAGCCGGCCAGGGAATTACGCGGCCGGGGTAACCCGATAGGGGTAGATCGATGACACTTTCGTTTGACGACATCACCTGGCACCGCGCCGTCGGGCAACTTATCGATGCGCTGGACAAGCCGAATTTCTGGGCGCAACTGGTGCGTCTGCTCGACCAATACGTGCCGTTCGATAGCTGGGTGGCGCTGCTGTTCAGTGCCGATCAACACCCACAGGTCTTCGCCGAATGCCCCGGCGAAGACGGCAGCCCCGATCAGTTGTTTCAGGATTATCTGCGTGGTCTGTACCTGCTCGACCCGTTCTACATCGCCTGTCGCGAGCAAACCCGCACCGGTCTGTATCGCCTCTCGGAAGTGGCGCCGGAGCATTTCGAACTGACCGAGTATTACCAGCGATACTTTCGTCTGAATGTCGTGGCCGATGAAATCCAGTTCAATTGTCAGCTCGAAGGTGATCGCACGTTGTGTCTGTCGCTGGGCAGTGAAAAACGTTTCACTGGCGAACAGATTGCCCTGCTGTCATTGATTCAGCCTTGGGTGCTGGGCCTGTTGCGCCAGCGCCTGCCCTACGAGATCAACGAAACCGTGGCCCTCGCCGCCCCTGCCCGGGCTGACTGGCGGGTGCAACTGGAGGCGTCGGTGCAGCAACTCAAGGGCACGCAGTTGACTGCCCGGGAACTGGATGTCGGGCGTTTGATGCTCAGCGGTTGCTCCAGTAAAGAAATCGCCCGTAAGCTGGAAATCTCCGTAGAAACCGTGAAAGTCCATAAGAAACACATGTACAGCAAGCTGGGAATCAAATCCCAGTCCGAGCTGTTTTCGATTTTTCTTCAGGCGCAAAACGCCTTAAACAGCGCGATTTAAGTTTTTTTGTGGGAGCGAGCTTGCTCGCGAAGGGGCCATCACATCCAACATTCATGTTGGCTGATCCACCGCATTCGCGAGCAAGCTCGCTCCCACAAGGAACTGCGGCGCTGATTATTCCGAGTCCGAACCAAGGAAACCGTATGAGCCTGTCACTCCTGAGCCGCTACGCCTTCTTTGCCGTCTGCGTGATTTTCACCCTCGCCAGCCTGCCTTTCCTCGAACATGACTGGCTGTGGCCGATCACCGCCGTCACCGGCGTACTGAGCCTGATCGGTCTGTTCGACCTGCTGCAAAGCCCGCACGCGGTACGGCGCAACTACCCGATCCTCGGTAATATCCGCTATCTGGTTGAAGGCATCCGCCCGGAGATCCGCCAGTACCTGCTGGAGTCCGACAGCGATGCCCTGCCCTTCTCCCGCGCCCAGCGCTCGCTGGTCTATTCGCGAGCGAAAAACGAAACCGCCGACAAACCGTTCGGCACGCTGATCGATGTCTATCAATCCGGTTTCGAATTCATCGGCCACTCGATGCGTCCGGCGCCGCTGAGCGACCCGAGCAGTTTCCGCGTCACCGTCGGTGGCCCGCAGTGCAGTCAGCCGTACTCGGCCTCGGTATTCAACATCTCGGCGATGAGCTTCGGTTCGCTCAGCGCCAATGCCATTCGCGCGTTGAACCAGGGCGCGAAACTCGGCAACTTCGCCCACGACACCGGTGAAGGCAGCATCAGCCCGTATCACCGCGAACACGGCGGCGACCTGACCTGGGAGCTGGGCAGTGGCTACTTCGGCTGCCGCACCAGCGACGGCCGTTTCGACCCGGAACGCTTCGCCACCCAGGCACAGAACCCGCAAGTGAGGATGATCGAAATCAAGATGAGCCAAGGCGCGAAACCCGGCCACGGCGGCATCCTGCCCAAACACAAAGTCACCAAGGAAATCGCCGAAACACGCGGCATCCTGATGGGCGAAGATTGCGTCTCGCCGTCACGTCACAGCGCGTTTTCCACGCCGATCGAAATGATGCAGTTCATCCAGCAACTGCGTGAACTGTCCGGCGGCAAACCGGTAGGCTTCAAGTTCTGCCTCGGCCATCCGTGGGAGTTCATGGGCATCGCCAAAGCCATGCTGGAAACCGGCATCCTCCCGGACTTCATCGTCGTCGACGGCAAGGAAGGTGGCACCGGCGCCGCACCGGTCGAGTTCACCGACCACATCGGCGTACCGATGCGCGAGGGCCTGCTGTTTGTCCACAACACCCTGGTCGGCCTGAACCTGCGCGACAAGATCAAACTCGGCGCCAGCGGCAAGATCGTCAGCGCCTTCGACATCGCCAGCGTGCTGGCCATCGGTGCCGACTGGGCCAACTCCGCGCGCGGCTTCATGTTCGCCATCGGCTGCATTCAATCGCAGAGCTGCCACACCAACAAATGTCCGACCGGCGTCGCCACCCAGGACGCCCTGCGCCAGCGCGCCCTCGTCGTCCCGGACAAGGCGCAGCGCGTGTTCAACTTCCACCGCAATACCCTCAAGGCACTGGCGGAAATGCTGGCCGCAGCTGGGCTGGAACATCCGTCGCAACTGTCGGCCAAGCACTTGGTGCGGCGCATGTCGGCGACCGAGATCAAGTTGTTCTCGCAGTTGCATGTGTTTCTGAAACCGGGGGAATTGCTCACCGGGGAAGTGAATGGCGAGTTTTACTCGCGGATGTGGCAGATGGCACGGGCGGACAGTTTTGAGCCGCAGGAAGTGGTGGCGGCGTAACGGCCAATGCGCCAGTCTGCGCAACGGACTGGCGCGTTACTGCTGATTTTGGCGCAACAAGACAAACCGGAAAAACAGGTAGCCCGACGACAGATTGAACAGTGTGAACGACGCCACTGTGGCCAATCCATGCCAGTGCTGCGCATCGGCAAGCAAACCGATGGCAAAACTCACCCCGCCCATCCCGCCGATAAACAAAAGATAACCAAGCATCGACGTATTGCGCTCAAAGGTATACAGCACATTCACGTAAAACGAGAACGCCGCGGCCACGCAAAACGCGGCGAAATTACTCGCGGCTTGAGTCAGCCCCGCGGCGGTGCACAGGACAAAAAATATTTGCCAGTGAATCAGTCCATCGGCGAGGCCGATCACACTCAATGCAGAGAATCCTTTCATCTCGGTTCCTTGCCAAAGCCGTTTTTGGCGAACAGCCAACCTAGGTCATCACGCGCTGGCGGTCTACTGTCAGAAATTACAGGTCAAGGGTCGATTACGACGAATGGTCAGCACTTCACCCCATGGCGGTTATGTATCGCCGGGCTACGACAGTGCCAACAAAAAAGCCCCGGTCTCGCGACCGGGGCTTGGTTGATGCAGACGCTAAAACTTACGAAACCGAACGCGCAGCACCTTGCGCTACGTTGCTCGGTTGCAGCTTGAACACGTAGAACAACACCGTCAGCAGCACCAGGAACGCAGGCCCCACATACAGCGCCACGCGCGTGTCCGGGAAGTACGCCATCAGGCCGACCACCAGCACCAGAAACGCTAGCGCAAAGTACGAGCTGACCGGGTACAGCCACATCTTGTACTTGAGGCCGGCACGTTCGCTGGCGCTCAGGCCTTTACGGAATTTCAGTTGCGCCAGCAGGATCATCACCCAGGTCCAGATCGCGCCGAAGGTGGCAATCGAGGTCACCCAGACAAAGACTTTTTCCGGCACCAGATAGTTGAGCAGCACGCCCAGCAACAACGCACCGATCGACAGCAACAGCGCACGACGCGGTACACCGTTATTCGAAGTCTTGGCAAAACCGGCCGGTGCCTGGCCGTTCTGCGCCAGGCTGTAGAGCATGCGTCCGGTGCTGAAGATACCGCCGTTGCACGACGACAACGCGGCGGTGATCACCACGAAGTTGATGATGCCGGCGGCAGTCTTGATGCCCAGACGCTCGAAAGTCATCACGAACGGACTGCCCTGGGTGCCGATTTCGTTCCACGGGTAGATCGACAGAATCACGAACAGTGCGCCGACGTAGAACAGCAGAATCCGCCAGAACACCGAGCCGATCGCATCGGGAATGGTCTTCTGCGGGTTCTTCGCTTCACCGGCGGTCAGGCCGATCATCTCCACGCCGAGGTAGGCGAACATGACCATTTGCAGGGACATCAACACGCCGGTCACGCCGTTGGGCATGAAGCCGCCGTGGGCCCACAGGTTGGAAATCCCCAGTGCCACGCCGTCATTGCCGAACCCGAAGGCGATGATGCCGACGCCGCCGATCACCATCGCAATGATGGTGACGATCTTGATCAGGGCGAACCAGAATTCGAACTCACCGAAGGCCTTTACCGCGATCAGGTTGACCGAACCCATGCTGATCAGCGCCGCGAGAGCCCAGATCCAGCGCGGTACATCGGGAAACCAGATGCCCATGTACACGGCCACCGCGGTGATTTCCGCGACGCAGGTCACCAGCCACAGGAACCAGTAATTCCAGCCCGTGAGGAAGCCCGCCAATGGGCCGAGGTAGTCTTGCGCGTAACGGCTGAACGAGCCGGCGACCGGGTTGTGCACGGCCATTTCGCCGAGAGCGCGCATGATCACCAAGATGGCCAGACCACCCAGAATGTACGACAGCATGATCGCCGGGCCGGCCATTTCGATGGCCTTGGCGGAACCTAAAAACAGACCGACGCCGATACAGGCACCGAGTGCCATGAGGCGAATATGCCGTTCGCCGAGTTCGCGTTTGAGCGGACCGCCCTGAGCGGTGTCGCCGTGAGGCAGTTGATTGCCGACTGGCATAGGGGTGCAACCTCGTCTTGTTATTGGATATGACCACCGAGTGTCGAAGCGTCGGCCGATAAGCCCTGGCTTGAAATGAAACCGCGCCTGCTTTGTGAGCAGACACGTCTTGCAGGACAGCCTGCAAGATCAGCGGGACGTGCAGTATAAAAAGCCTTTGGCAGGGCATTTCACTCTATAAATCACAAGATTAAGGGGGAGTTACCGCAAAGAAGGCAGTTGATCGAGCAGATCAACTGGTAGCTGTAGGAAAACTCGCCACTAAAAGCGGTGGCGAGTATTGCACAACCTTGGTGCATCGTCTTTTCAACGTGCGTTTTTTATCCAGAGCAATCCGCTATCAGGCCGCGCTGCTTTGCCGCGCTGGGTCGGTCACGGTTTTCACGACTTTGGAACCGGTTCTGATGATCTTGTTCTGAGGAAAGGCTTTCGCCTGTCGGGTTGGCTTGTCAAAAAAACCGGGATCTTTTACGGAATATTGTGCAATGGTCGGGGCACCGTACTGGGCTTGGTAGTGAAGCATCCATTCACCCGTCGTCCGCTCATATTTCATGTAGGCGAACCCCGTCAGAATCATATACGCGTTGCCGCTTTCATCATTACGCAACCCGTAATCCGGAAACTCCATGGCGGTACTCAACCCCCAACCATGTTCGTGGTCGGGTAGATCGTTGTATTGAGCAGCCTCTTTGCCCGCTTCCACGTGTCTGACGCGCAGGACATTTTCCCCCATCTGATCCACGGTAAAAGAGCAGCCGCTGAACCCGGGCGTAAACACATGATCGGGCTCACCCCATCGCGGGTGAACGGGTATGTCTACGTATCCTCCCTGAGGAGCCCAATACCCCAACAACGCATTGCTCTGATGTGGCAGTTCGTTAGGGGTGCTCCACACGCTGATGGCATTGAACTCACTCTCCACCGCGCCGGACGTGGTCATCCGTTGCATGGAAAAAATCATCTGCCCTCCTCCTTGGGTATTGGTCATTTGCGGGTCTACGTTGAGGACATCCGACCAGAACTGCGACTTGAAAAGATCAGTGCTGACAGGAAGATGATCAAATTGTGGGGCGGCCAGAGCCTGATGAATATTCGTCGGCCTGCCCGTGAAAGGGACGAATTCAAATGGCCCCCAATCATAGGAAAGATGGCGAACATCGTTGAGCGTCACCACTTCGATCCGCGGCTCCCACAGGCCGTTGGGCAAAAGTTCGCGGCTGAAAGGCGGGCGCAGCCAGACGGGTCTGTCGGAGGTACCTGGCTGCTGTCCGCTGACAACGTCCGTTTCATGCAGATCATCGGTAATATTGCCGCCGAACAGCGACTGCTGTTGCCATTGATCCGGCGCCACTTGCCGGTATCTGCGAGGCGCAAGTTCGTTGAAAGCCGAATCGACGAGGAGGACGTCGACACTTTCCGCGTTCAGGGTGAAATCATTCTTGACCCGGTACACCGCGACCTTGCCACGCTCATCTATATTGCGGATATAACGGCGCAGTCCATCAGCACTTTGCAAGATGCCTTTGCCTGCCGGGCTGAGACGCGCGAGTTCGGATGGTTTGACGGCATAGCGACGAAACTGCCTGTTACTGAACCCGGCCGGTGTCGGTTCGACTGATGTCGAAGGCGGCGGCAAGGCATGCTGCCATTCGCCGGCGCCATCTTGTTCAACAATCGGCTGATAAGCCTGCGGTTTGTTCGGGTGCAGAATTCTCGATTGCCCGGTGGCCGGTTCGATGACTTTCTCGAAGACGCCGTCCTCGACCTTCACATAGTGTCTGGCGCCGACCGCAAACTGATTCTGTGGATCAGGCTCCACGTCTGCCAACGACACATCGCTTCGATAGGGCACAAGGTCAGGCTTCCACAAACGCTTCTGTCCACCGGGCATTTCAATCGGCGTGAATTCCGAATGAACGCCGGCCAGCAACGGCAGCGTCGCCACACCAATGCCGATGTTTTCCAGTACGTCGGTGATGTGTTCCCAACCGGCTTCCCTATCGCCCTTGCTGAGATCTTCAAGCCCCTCCAGCACTTCGTCCATCAGTTGCACGGCGGACACTCCGAGCATGACCAAGCCCAATGGAGGTACGGCAAAAGACAGTACATTCAGCGCGGCCAGGCCGACTTCGAGGAATATCGCGAGCAAGGATTGCTCATCCCGCACATCGGCATCGGCATTGGACACGGCAGCGTCGCGGGCATCGCTGAAAATCCGCTGGTTGAACTCCCGCTGCAATGTTGTCCAGATGTCATAGTGCTGGACCCAGGGATCACCTGAAGGGTCCAGCACCCTGAGCTGCAGAAGAAAATCGGGATCATGCTTTTGCCGACGGGTTTGATGATCCCATAGCCGCGGCTTGCCTGACGCCGTTGGAATCTCTTCGGTAAAGCTGTAGTAAAACGTCGACCGATCCCTGTAACGCAAGAAGCGGCTGAAGAAATGCTGATAGGCCGTTGGCGCCTTGGGCGAGTCACTTTCAGCGCGGCGCACGAACTGTTCGGTCAATCGGGCCTTGAGTGCCGTCACTGTGGCGTAGTGCTTTACGGGATGATCGGGGTCGTCGGGAATGTAGGCGATGAAATCGTTATTGGCGAAACCGTCAACGGTCGGCAGCAGGTCATCCAGAATGCTTTCGTCGTCCGGATCGGCGATCTCGAAAATGATACAGCTGTGTACGGGCAACTCATTGAAACTCAAGCTGCGATACCACAGCGTCTTACCGTCGACGTGAACAGGTTCCTGCCCTGCTGCACTCGACATCAACGCTGCAAAATGTTCCGGGCGAATATCACCCTTACATAAGGCAATATAACTCGCAGCCTTCAGTGCTGCTTTCTGGTAATTGACGAACAGCTTATTCAGTTTGTCGCGAGCATTGCCGTCAGCCCAATGAAGTTCATCATGCAAATAGGCCTGATACTGTTTGCCGATATCCAGTTGTCGGCATAACCCGATGAACTCATGAACATCAAGTCCGACGTCGACTGTCTTTCCACCTGAAACTGTCACATAGCAATTCGGCTTGAAAAAGAACATTGCCTTTTTATCAGGCGAATGGTTATGCAGGGCGGCGTCAAGCAGCGAAGCGGGTGGAACCTGCGAGCTGTGAAAATCACTTTTACCGGACAAATCTACCTGTACCCGATTGACGTCCAGATCCAGCCCGGCGCTTTCCTTTATGGCCTTTGCCAGCAATGGCGCGGCGAATTCATGAGGTGTTTGCACGGAGGCCATGGCGCTATTCAGCAACGTATGCGCCGCGACACTTTCTTCGATCAGGTGTCGCGCTTCTTCGCGTTGTTTCGGCGACGCAACCTTTAACCATTGTGGCGCATCGGCATCAAACGTCTTTAACATCTCAAGGTTTTCTTTTGACATACCCAACAGTGCTGACGGCGTTGCAGCCTTAACAATATCAATATGCTCGGCAATACTGAAAACCTGACCACGAGATTCCAACATGACTTCATCCCAGACAAATAAAATTGAAGTCCGAGTTAACAACAAAACATTCAACAGGCGAAGCCCATGAGTACTACCAGACTTTAGCAACTTACATTCATATAAATAACCTTCACTGAAAAGTTACATATGTGTTTTCTTGATTCGCGGTCTCTCAAAGCGCCACGTCGCACCGCACTCTCCGTACCGGGGCTGCCAGCCGGCCCCCGATCGCACATTTTTTTCACCAGCCCCAACCACCGTCTAAGCTTCAGACAAGTCCGATCAATCTGCGTGAATGGATCAATCGACTATGGGCGCTTTGTGGCAAACCGATTCGAGTAAAGCCGTGGTTCCGACTGAACGAGTGGATGAAGCGCCTGTCCCTGAAAAACCCCGCCGCAACCGGCATGGGTGGAAGGCTTTCTGGTTGTTGCTGGTGATTATCGCGATCGTCGTGGGGCTGGCTGCGTCCAAGGAAATGCGCACTTCGCGCTTCCAGTCGCGTGAGCTCAGCCAATACGCCGCGTCGCTGACGTACACCCTCGAACCCGGTCCCAGCGAAGCCATTCGCTATCCGGGCAATGGGCCGTTCGATCTGCGCCTGGGTTACAGCTCGCTGGATGAATTCCTGCCGCGCCTGCTCAAACGCAACTACGTCATCACCGAGCAGGCGCGGTTTTCCCCGGCACTGCTCAGCTACACCGACAAAGGCCTGTTCGTGCCGTATTCGGAAAAGATTCAGGCCGGGCTGTCGATCACCGATTGCCGCGCCGCACCGTTGTACAAGTACAACTACCCACAACAGCTGTATTCAAGTTTCGAATCCATCCCGCCGGTGGTGGTCAGCAGCCTGCTATTCATCGAAAACCGCTTCCTGCTCGACCCGAAACAGCCGCTGGCCAACCCGGCGGTGGACTGGCCGCGCTTCGGCATGGCCGCGTGGTCGCAAGTGGCAAAATTGCTGCACCTGCCGGGGCAGTCGGCGGGCGGCAGCACGCTGGCGACGCAATTGGAAAAGTACCGGCATTCCCCGGATGGCCTGACGGTGTCCGGTGCCGAGAAACTGCGGCAGATGATGTCGGCCAGCGTGCGCGCCTATCAGCCCGGCCCGCAAACCCTCGGGGCACGGCAGAATATCGTGCGTGACTACCTCAACAGCGTGCCGCTGTCGGCGGTGCCGGGGCACGGCGAAGTGCATGGCATGGCCGAAGGCCTGCGCGTCTGGTACGGCAGCGACTTCAATCAGGCCAACGAACAACTGAACAGCCCGGCCACCGATGCGAAGACCATGGCTGCCAAAGGTTTGGCCCTGCGCGAGATGTTGTCGCTGATGATCGCCCAGCGCCGTCCTTCGCATTACCTGACCAAGGGCCGCGAAGAGCTTGCCGACCTCACCGACAGCCATTTGCGCCTGCTCAAACAGAACAGTGTGATCGACAACGCCCTGGCCGATGCCGCGCTGACCAGCAAAGTCACCTACCGCGACTGGCAGACCCAGCCGACCCTTCAGCCGATCGAAACCAACAAAGGCATCAGCGTCGCCCGCAGTCGTCTGGCGAGCATGCTCAACCGGCCGCTGTACGACCTCGACCGCCTCGACCTCTCGGCCACCAGCACCCTGCAGGGCGACCTGCAAACCCAGGCCACCGCTTACCTGAAAAAACTCGCCGACCCGGCCTACGCCGCCGAAATCGGCTTGCTCGGTGAACGTTTGCTGACCCCGACCAGTACCACCCAAGTGCGCTACAGCTTTACCCTCTTCGAACTGACCCCGGACGGTTCCCGCGTGCGGGTGCAGACCGATAGCACCGACCAGCCGTTCGATATCAACGAAGGCAGCAAACTCGAACTCGGCTCCACCGCGAAAATGCGCGTGCTCACCACTTACCTGCAAATCATCGCCGAACTGCACGACAAGTACGGCGCCATGAGCGTGCCGGAACTGAAGAAAGTCGAAGTCCCCGATCAGGACCGCTTGAGCCAGTGGGTCATCGAATACCTGATCCAGAACAAGGATCACGACCTGTCGAAGATGCTCGGCGCAGCCCTCGACCGTAAATACTCGGCCAGCCCCGGCGAGGCGTTTTTCACCGGCGGCGGCCTGCATGTGTTCCACAACTTCCGCAAGGAAGACAACGGCCGCATACCGACCCTGCGCGATGCCCTGCGTGAATCGATCAACCTGCCGTTCATTCGGCTGATGCGCGATGTGGTGCGTTATGTCACTTATTCAGGGCCCAACAGCAGTGCCGAACTGCTCAAGGACGATCGCGATCCGCGCCGGCAGGAATACCTGGCAAGTTTCGCCGACCGCGAAGGCACGGCGTTCCAGCTCAAGTTCTGGAAAAAATACAGGAACAAAGACACACAGGCGCGTCTCGACACCTTCCTCGACAGCATGCGCCCGACACCGATCCGCATGGCCGCCGTGCATCGCTACCTGCTGCCCGATGCCAGCCAGGAAGACTTCAACACGTTCGTCCGCTCGCACCTCAAAGGCACCAAGCTCACCGAAAAACTCACCGATGATCGCCTGATCCGCCTCTACGATTCCTATGGTCCCGGCAGTTACGATTTGCCCGATCAAGGCTTCATCGCCAAGGTGCATCCGCTGGACCTGTGGATGATGGGCTACTTGTTGAACCACCCGGACGCGACCTTCAGCGAGATCGTCAAGGCCAGCCACTTCGAACGTCAGGAAGTCTACAGCTGGCTGTTCAAGAGCAAGCACAAGGGCGCCCGCGACAGCCGTATTCGCACCATGCTCGAGATTGAAGCGTTCCTCGAAATTCACCAGCGCTGGCAGAAAGTCGGCTACCCGTTCGACCATCTGGTGCCGTCGCTGGCCACCGCGATTGGCAGCTCCGGTGACCGCCCTGCCGCACTGGCCGAGTTGATCGGCACCATCCTCAATGACGGCGTGCGCATGCCGACGCTGCGCATCGACAGCCTGCATTTCGCCGCCGGCACGCCTTACGAAACGCAACTGGTCAATGACCCGCACGTGGGTAAACGAGTGATGCCGTCCGAGGTCGCCACAGCCATGCGCGAGGCACTGTCGCAAGTGGTCGACGCCGGCACGGCAAAACGTGTTTCCGGCAGTTTCAAACTGGCTGATGGCAGCCCACTGGCCATGGGTGGCAAAACCGGGACCGGTGACAACCGCATCGAAGCCATCGGTTCGGGCGGACGCATCCTCAGTTCGAAGTCGATCAACCGCACGGCGACGTTCGTTTTCTACATCGGCGATCACCACTTCGGCACCCTCACCGCGTTCGTTCCGGGGCGTTCGGCAGAGAACTTCAAGTTCACCTCGGCCCTGCCAGTGCAGGTGCTCAAGGGCATGGCGCCGATTCTGACGCCGTATCTGCAACCGGGCAGCGACTCACAGTGCAACCCGACGCAGACCGCCAGCGTGGCGATGCTCGAAGCGCCGCGCCCTACAGCGAGGTAACAAATCGTGTCGGCTTTTTCTGCATCAGGGTGACGAATTTTCGCTTCAGCGGGTGGTATTTATATATTTTTCAGATTCGAATTTTCGTCGAATTGGCGCTGCGCAAAGCCGTTTGCCTCCCGATCTTTGAACTTTTGTTTTGCCCTGCCCTGAGTAGGCTGATCACTCCTCAACAATCAAGGATGATTGGCCATGTCTCTCTCTCCCCTGCCTGCGGAAAACGCGGACAAAGGACGGCACTACGAATTCATCAAGTCCGCCGTCAACGACAACTTCAAAAGCGCCACCGTCACCCGGAGCCTCGCCTTGGCAGTTTCGCCACTGAAGAACGAAGCCTGGTACACCAAAGCACCTTCCGCGTATCTGAACAAACTCGCTGCGGCCAACCTCAAGGCCTGGGGATCGCAGAACCAGGTTGATCATCTCTTGGCGAAAATCGATCTCCATGCCTTCGCCGAGCCGCTGCTCAAGGCAAAAATCAAGGAGCGGCACGGCATCGAGCCGGACGTCAAAAGCACCTTTCTGCGCCTGTACCTGCCCAAGGACAAACCGTGGTACGCCATCGACCTTTCCGCAGGCGTCGTGACCCGCACCGTCTCGCTGCTGGATGCCGCCCTGCACAATTTCGCCAGCAGTGAAACGGTCGACCATGGCTCGGACTACATCAGCGAGCCCGATGAGCGCGGTCTGTTCGATGTCGTACCGATCAAAAGCGCCATGCCCATCAGCCAGTTTCAGGCGCTGTGCCGCGATCTGGATATCGGCGCGCGGTATAAAAAACACCTGGAAAGTTACCTGCTGCCCGGCGAACCGCTGGCCGAGAGCGTGCTGCAGTACAAGGTCAACCAGAGTCAGAAGGACGCCCTCGCCGTCGCCGCACATTTGGCCCTGATCAAGGACGATATCCAGTACGACGCCTACAAAATGCTCTTGAGCCTGACCGAGGAAAAACCGCAACTGCTGCTCAATGGCCGCGCGATGCAGTGCGCTGACCTGTCACTGCTAGGCACCCGGCTGACCGGGATTCTGCTACTGACGCACACGGCATCGGACAGCCGCGGCGTTCGACGCCTGATCGTCTACATTCCCCACGACCCGGATCACCCGGTCAAGGAGTACAACTCTCTGAAAGCCTTCCGGGAGGAGTTGGTGCGCCAGCTTCGTGAAGACCGATTCAGCGAGTGGACCGAACAGACCTACCGTCAGTTCTTCAGCCAGTTTGTCGACCATCAGCAGCGCGGGCATTTCTTTGCCGAGCTTGAGCAACGCCTGTTCATTGTCAGGTATCACCCGCGTCAGGATCCCACCGATCAGCAACCACCGTGGCGCAAGGACCCGCTGGACAATCCCAACCTGCAGTTCGGTCGGGTGAAATTGCAGGGCGATTACTGGCGCCACGCCTATCAGCAAAAGCTCAACAAGATCCTCAACGACGCCCGGGAGATCGCCGTCTCCACCGCCGACACCGACAGCAAGGCGCGCTGGGCGTGGTGGGACAACTTCAAGAAAATCCTTTCGGACATTTTCAACGTGGCGCTGTTGATCGCCACACCATTCGTGCCGGGGCTGGGCGAATTGATGATGGCCTACACGGCCTACCAGCTGACCAGCGATGTGATCGAAGGCATCGTTGATCTGGCCGAAGGGCTTTGGCAGGACGCTGCCGGGCATGTCATCAGTGTGGTCACCGACATCATTCAGTTGGCCGCCTTCGCCGCCGGCGCGCAGATCGGCAAAACCTTTCGCGTCAAACTGTCGTCGCTGGTAGACGGCATGAAACCGGTCAGGCTGCCCAATGGCAAAAACAGCTTATGGCACCCGGACCTGAGTCCCTACGAGCGCAATGAACTGATGCTCTCGCCCGGCGCCAAACCCGATCGCCATGGCCTGCATCAGTACCGCAACGAACACGTCCTGCCGCTGGAAGGCAAGCTGTATGTCGTCGAAAAGGCCACGACTGATGCGACGTCCAACACCCACCGTATCAAGCACCCGAGCCGCGCCAACGCCTACCGGCCGAAAATCGAACACAACGGCCACGGCGCCTGGGTGCATGAAGCGGAGACCCCGCACAACTGGCCGAATGACGCGCTGATGCGACGACTTGGCCACAGCGTCGAACGCTTTTCGCCCGCGGAACTTGAGCAGATCCGCATCGGCAGCGGCACCGATCACGACGCCCTGCGTCAGATGCATATCGACAACAGCCCGCCTCCGCCGCTGTTGGCCGACACAGTCAAGCGCTTCAGCGCCTACGACGATGTACTCACGGCGACTGCCGACATCCGCGCAGGCCGCCCTATCGATCCACAGGCCGTCTGGCTGGAACCGGTGTTGACCGGTTTGCCGGGCTGGCCTTACAGCAAAGCGCTGGAGGTGTTTGCCGATGCCAGCCTGAGTGGTTACTCGCGCAAGTACGGCAATCCGCAGGCTGCGCCGGCGGAGACGTTGCGCATCAGCCAGGCCGATCTCAATACTGGCCGGCTGGCGGAGCGGGTGGTGGACTTTCTCGGTGGCGAAGATCTGAATAATCTGACCGGTCACGCCGCCGCCCGCGACGAACGTATCGCCCGCTTGCGCAATCGGCTCGCGGACGCGGTGGACGAGCGTCGCAGCGCCGTCGCGCATCATATTTACCTGGCCGGTGAACGCTCCGCAAACGCCGACATCCGCGTGGTCAAACAGACCTTTCCAAAACTTCCGGTCGTGCTGGCGGAGGAAGTCGTGGCCCAGGCCAGCCGGGCCGAATTGCAAAGAGTCGCGGACGAACAACGCCTGCCTCTGCGCCTCAAAAACCAGGCCCGGGAACTGGATTTCGAAGCCAGCGCCGCCCGCGCCTACGACGGCTTTTTTCACGATGACCTGATCACCGTCGACACCGAACGACTGGCCCTCAACACTCTGAAATTCAACACTGACAGCTTCAGCAACCTGCTCATCGAAGTCCGCGACGGCACTTGGGATGGGCCTTTGCGCTGCAGTGCCGGAGCGCCGGATGCGACCAGCGTCCGACGCCTGATCCGCGATGAACAGGGGCGCTATGCCGTGCTCGACGGCAACAACCGCGAGCTGCATGAGGCCGACGACTTCTATACATCGCTTCTGCGCGCGGTGCCCGAACAGACCCAATCGGTCCTGGGCCATCGACGCGGCCAGAGTCATGCACTGAAACGCTGGATCATGGAAAAAGCCGCGCCGGCGGCCGAGCGCCGGACCGTGCTGGCCGAACCGCCCATTCGCCCGGTGGCAAGCATTGAAACTGCCACCCTGGTGCGCGGCTGGCCACGGCTTTTCCGTCGATCGACACCGGAGGAAAGAGTCAGCGACCTGTACCCCAAAATGAGTGCAAGGGAAGTAACCGCGTTCATCGAGGCATTGGCACGCAAGGGCGACCCCGTCGACGCCATCGTGCGCCTTGAAAACGATCGTAAGGAATTGCACGAAGAACTGGCGAGTTGGGGTAACAGGTATCGCGAATCGGACCCCGAATCAGAATACATGCCCTTGTCATCGGACTACTTGCACGAAGGCGGTCAATTTATTGCAACACGGCTGATTGATTGCTTTGATCGCCAAAGCGAGTTTTCAGGTGAGCGCAGCGTGCATCCTGCGCAAGGCTATACGCTGGACTTGTCTTCCGAGTTTCTGGGTCACGACCTCGAGCGCTGGTGGAATGACCTGCGCAGCCGTCCGAAAATGAAGAAATACTTTGATCGCATCACCGCGTTGAAACTTGACCGGGCGCGCCTTTCCCCGGAGCCCAGCGCTCTGCTGAGTAACTTCCCTGACCTTCGCCAATTGAGCGCCCGCCAGTGCGGGCTGAAAAAAATGCCCTCCATCCTCGGGTTGATGCGCCAACTCAGAGATCTGGATCTGGCCGATAACGCCATTACACTGACCGGCGAATCCAGCCAGGACCTGGCCAGGCTGGATCAACTGCGAACGCTGGACCTGAACGGCAATCCCCTGCTTCAGCCACCGGATGTCGGGCAAATGGATCACTTGACTGAACTGCGCCTGGCCAAAACGAAAATCCAGACCTGGCCGAAAGGTTTGTTTCACGTCAAGGGTGTCGAAAAACAGCGACCACAAAGTTTCTTTCTGGATCTGCGCGAGGCGCCAATCGACACCTTGCCCAAGGTCACTTCCGGATCCGTTCAGGCCAAAATCCTGAGCCGAGCGCGCTTCGATCTGGAACGTTTGTCCATGGAAGATCGCATACGCTATGGCAAGTACCGAGAGTCCGTAGGCCTCTCTTTCGTGCAGGATTCCTTTCCGGCCGCCGAAAACGAGTTGAGCTATTGGCGATTGTTCCCGAAGGATTCCATTGACTTCAGTCCGTCGGGATCACTCAGCAAATATCGTGAGGATTCCTGGCATGACCTGATGGCCGAACCCTATTCGGACGGTTTTTTCAGTGTGATCCGCAAGCAGCGAGAGAGTGCCGAATACAGAACGGATCACGGTCGCAGACGCTTGACCCAAAGGGTCTGGGACATGGTCGATGCGGCCGCACTGGATGCCCGGTTGCGAGAAAAACTGTTCAAGCAGATTGTGTCACCGCAAGATTGCGGGGATCTCGGCGCCCAGTTGTTCAACTCATTGGGAATGAAAGTGCTGGTATCGAAGGCCTATGCCGGGTCGACCTCAGCCAGCGAACTGGACACCAGGCTGGTCCGTTTGGCACAAAGCGCAGCCCGGCTGGACCGGGTTGCCGATGAAGCCGGGGTCGAGTACAAAAATCAGAAGCAACAAAAGCGTATGGACCCCGGTAACCCCGAGCCGGACGAAGTGGAAATCCATCTGGCTTTCGAGATAGGCCTGGCTGAGAAACTGGGGCTGCCCTGGCAGTCCGAAAGCATGCTGTACCCCCGTGTCTCCGGAGTCTCTGCGGAAAACATCGAGACCGCCTACAAGTTAATCATCAAAGACGAACAGGGTGACGGACTGGTCAACGGGATGATCAACCTCACCTCCGAAAACTTCTGGGAGGAATATTTATACCGTACCCACCCGCAAGAGTACGAAGCCAATGACCGTTTGTTCGACGATAAATCAGCGCAGCTCGAAGACCTGCGCAGCGCGCAGGCGGAGTATGCCAGCTCCGTCCCTCAGACACCCCTGAATGAGCTGATACGAAAAATGGAAAGGCTCGTCGATCTGTTGGGTGCTTCCCAGGCAGAAGTGTTCAGCGGCGACGCCATGAGCGAGCAGTTTTACAAATCCTTGATCGAAAAAATCGCTTATGAGCGCAAAGCGCTTTCCAGAAAACTGACCCGTGAAGCCATGGCCAGGGCCGGTCTCTGACTACGACGATTTACAACCCGGCCAGCCCCGACAAAGACTGGCCGCACTGCCCGGCGACTTGACCGCTTACAAATGCCGGGGGCATACCGATATTGCTCGAGCAGTACCGGGCTTGCGTGCTCTGGGTCAGGCCAAACCGCGCTCATTCTGCACCCGGCGCCCTGGCGGTGAACATCAGCACCACCGTGCCTTGGTAATCCCCGGAGAGATACCCCCCTTCCGGCTCGATCGGATCGATCTTCAACGCCACGCGTTTGCTCCTGGCGGCTTCTTCCTCGGACAGCACCTGGCGCGGAGTGGCGTGCGAACTCAGCTCGACATCATTGAAAGAGACCCGCAGATCGATCACTCCGCCGGGGCGGCCATTATCCAGATAGGGGTCAAAGACCAAACGCGCTTCGATCGCGCTGCTGTCATGGTGCACATCGAAATTGCGCATCAGCCCGCTGAGGGTCGAGCGCTGATAGTCCCACTCAAGCCGCTGTGGCCGGTGAATCCAGTCCGGTTCTGCCGGAATGATGTAGAACGGGCGGCTGGGAATGGTCAGGGACACTTCGAAAGTGTGCTCTTCGCGCGCGGCCCACGCCCCGGCGCCGGTCAGCGCAGTGGCGACCACCAGCGCGGCGGCGGTGCATTGCTTGATCATGTTGGTTACCCGATGGGTCAATGGAAAACGAACCTAGCGACTGGCGGTCTTCATGCTTTTTTTCTCGCTGCCTTCGATCAGGAAGAAGCGGTATTCGCGGCCCTTTTCCTTGTCGAAGGCAAAGGTCTTGCCCGCCAGCACGTGGTGTTTGGTGGTCGCGCCGCAGTCACTTTCCTTGCTCAGTGAACAGCTCTTGAACTCATCGACAATCAGCACGGTGTTGCCATCGTTGCGCAGTTCATAGCGTTTTTCGGTGTCATTGATGACGGTGGCAAAACGCGCGTCCTTCGGCCGCACAAAGAAGATCGTGCCGAACCCGGTCATTACGTTGACCCCGGCTGAAAGCGAGTTTTTGTAGTCTTCGCGCTCCTCGCTGCTGACCACGAATTCGTCTTCCTTTTCCGGTACCACCGGGACGAAGCGCACGCGGAAATAGCGCTCGCGATCGCGCTCGCCCATGTACAGCAAACGCGTACCCTGCATGCCCTGCGCCGGGACGATCAGCCGCGCCGGACTGGCCATCACGCCATTGCGTGAAGCGCCGTCGGCCGCGTTTTGCACGGGCACTTCCTGCGGCACACCATCGGCGCCGTAGATGATCTCCAGCACATTGACTTTGACGAAAGCCGTCGCATCGCCGCTGTTGAATACGCGTTTCAGGTAAGTACTTTTATCAGCGTCGAGATAGTCGTAGACGGTGCCGACGTTGATTTGCGGGCCGGCCTGCGCCGTCAGGCAACACACGCTGAGCACGCCCAGCAGAAAACCACGTTTCATCGCGTTCAACTCCATGAAAATCGAAAAGGGCCGGACTGGAGCGCTCACGCATCCGAGTCCCAGATAATGGTGATGTTGCCGCGCAGCCGGTCGTTCTTGCCGGGGCGCAGGAGGAATTCGATCGCAAACGGGTCCAGCTCGAAATGCAGCGTGCCGCCCTTGCGCTCTACGTACATGTTTGGCTGGAACGGCCCCATCCAACTGTTGAAATGCAGTGGAATTTTGCTGACGGGGCCACCGCCGGGGCCGTCGATTCCCGCAGGCAAGGACATCGAGACCTTGACCTGAACGGAATCGCCCGAAGGGCTGCCGAGGTTGCAGTACGCCGCGCCCTGGGAACTGCATAGCATCATCACCTTGAAGCGCGAAGATGCCGAGATGAAGAACGGTTGGTCGCGGAAGATCCGCGACGGCTTGCGCCCGCTGTCGATCCACGGCGCCCATCCGCCTTCGGGTTCCAGCGACACTTTGTTGCCACCCGGCGGGAGATCGACTTTTAGGGTGTGCTGAACGTCCAGTACGAAGTCGAGGGTCAGGTTGGAGTCATCAGGTTGAAAACTCTGGCCCATATCGAAATCGCCGCCATTGCCCAGGCGGTAGCTCAGTGACCCGGTGTAAAGGCCCGATGACATGCCCAACGGATTTGGCGTGCGCAGTTCATAGGCGAAGTCGAGGGTATCGAAGTACATGGACGGAATGGTCGCCAGGGTCTTTTTGACGCAGAAGTCTTCGACGGGGGTTTTCCAGAAAAACCGGTAGTCGGTCGGGGAGTAAGCGCCGACGCCGCTGTACAGGCACGGCGGGGACGCATACACCCAACTGCTGCCTTCCCAGAGCCGTTGATGGCCGTCCAATGGATCGCTCACTCCGACCAGTTCGTGGGCCGGCTGGCTCAGGACGTATTTGGAACCGACGCCCGTAATACGCACTTCCACGGTTTCCGTTTCCATCGTATCGGTATTGGTTACTGTCAATCGGCGCCAATTGGCGGGCACCTTTATGCCGACGCCCCAATTGGGCGGAAGGGTCAGGGTGGAGTTGAACCGGACCGGCGTCTGAATGCTGAACATCGAGTTTTCCGCGCATTGATCCGGGTAAGTGGCGCAGTAACCGCTGTTGGGGGTTTTGTTGACGAATACGTTCTTGCCCGGCTGCGAAGAGTCGGGCTGAAACAACGCGCGGATCTCGTGGCTGGCCGCCTGCGCCGAGGACACACCCAGCGCCAATGCCAGCGCACAACCACCTGTCATCATTTTCATAAGATCAACCTGCCTTCTGTTCGGTGGAGGTGGCGTCAGCGAGGGTGTCCGGCGTGCAGCGCAGATCGCCGATCATCAGCACATTGTTTTCGCTGCGATGGTCGGACTCGTTGAGGCGGAACTGGCAGAGCAACTGGTTGCCCTGACGCACTTCCAGGGTCGGTGAGCCGGCGTTCATTTCCATCGAGAAGAACCCGTCGACTTCGCTCACCCCACGGCTGGCGTGGTTGATCACGTGGTGGCCCTTGAGCGGCCGCCCCTGGCCATCCACCAGTCGGCCGAGCACGGTCATGGTTTTCATCACGCGGACCTTGCGGTACTCCACGCCACCCTTGTTCAGGTGATAGCGGGTGCGCGGCGGTTCGATGGATGCGGCCGGTACGTGGTTGCCCTCGAAGTCGAAACTCACCGAGCTGTTCTGGTACGCGGTGATCGGGATGAAATTGCGCCCCGGCTTCAAGGCCGCACCGCCACCGCTGAAATCGTCGGCCCGCAGGACGATGTCCTCGATGTCCGACTCGACATCGACAATCAGCCCGGCGCCACGCACTTCGGTCTGACTGGTCATGAGCATCTGCTGCGCACCGACCACCAGCGTGCTGTCGAGGTTGAGGCCGCCGGTGAAATTGCCGTTGTAGGAGGAGCGCTGAATAAAGCCGTCACCATTGACCGCGTCGGTGCGGAAGTTGGCCAGGCTGGCGACGCCCACCCCGTAGGTGTCGGTGAGTGCCGTGACCGACACGTTCTGCAAGACGTGATCCCGGAAATCCTTGCGCCAGCCGAGCGAGGCGTTGTTGTCACGCGCACCGTCACGGGCCGTGCGTGAGCCAATACTGCCGCTGATCTGCTGACCGGGGGCGCCGAGCGCCATGTTGATGCTCAGGTCGACCCCGCGATTGCGCGCATCGCCGCTGCTGAAACTGCCCGGCCGATCAAAAATCGACAGGCGCCAACTGGCATCGCTGCCCAGCACCATCGTGCGCTGGGTCCAGCCCAGATCGACGCCCATGCCTTCGACATTGCCCTCGCTGTGCGAGACCCGCGCGTTGACCGAACTCTTGCTGCTGAGGCGATGGTTGAGCGCCAGCGAGGAATTGCTGGTCTGGCCGATGAACACATTGCGCGGGCGCACCCGGGTGCCGTCCGGCAACGTGTCGTAGGTATTGGTGGTGTCGAGCCAACTGCGGTTATGGCTGACGACAAGACTGCCGGCGCCATAGTTGTAGAGGCTTTGCAGATCGAGACCGGTGCCGTAATCCTCGGTCTTGTAAACGTTGGCGTAGAGGCTGATGTGATTGGCCAGGGTCCAGTCGATGGACGTGCCGTATTGCAGCTTTTCGCGAATCTGCCGCGCCGACAGCCCGAGGATGACGCGCGGATGCAACAGGTAATTCAGCGAGGCACCTGCGGTCGGGCTGCCGCTGGCCTGGGTGTCCCAGTTGCTCAGCAGTTTCTGTTCTTCGCCGGCAAAGACGTTATAGCGCCAGCGCTCGTCGAGGTTGCGCCAGTTATTGGGCTTGTACACCAGCTCCTGAGTAGTGGAGGTGATCTGGCCGTCTTCGATCAGCCGGACTTCCACCTCATAAATACCACCGGGCAGCGGCCGGGTGTCGAGGGTCTGCAAACCGGCCGGCACCGATTGGGTATTGATCAGCAGGCCATCGCGCCAGATCTCCACCGAACCCTGGCGGTTGGCGGTGACATAGATCGGATAAACGCTGGGCATCGGGCTGTTGATGGCCAGGCTGTCGGAGCTGCCGTACATCACGCCGACGGCGGTGTCGGGACTGTTGCCGAACGTACGCGGCTGGCGTGTCAGCCCTTCGGAATTGGGGGTGAAATAGCCCAGGCGGAAAAAACTGCCTTGCAGTTCGCGCTGGGTGTGCAACTCATGAACGGAGTGATAAAGCTTGTCGTCCGGACCGCCGAGACGGGCCACTTGCAGGTTCAGCGTCTGACTCCAGCTGCCCAGACTTGAGCTGGCTTCGAGGCCGAAACGCCCGCCGAGATCCTGATCCTGGCCGCCATTGAGGTTGAGCTGGTTACGCACCATCAAGCCATGACTGCCACCATCAGGCTGTTCGTAGTAACGCTTGGCCTCAACGTCGCGTTCGGCATTTTCAGTGAGAATCGAGACCAGCGAGTTTTCCAGGTTGTAATGCACCGCCAGAAACTGGTCCGGGCAGGAACCGCTGCACGCCCCCAAGGGCACGCCGGGTTTCAGATAGCTCGCCCATTTTTCCCGCTCGGCGGGGCCAAAACGATTTTCGCTGGTGTCAGTGAATTCGAGCAGGGTGAGGCGATCGTCGCGGGACAACACCACCATGGCCTCACCCAGTGGTTGCTGATCGACTTCGACCCGTACCGCCAGCGGCACATCAAAGAAATGCTCCTCGAAATCCGCCGGCAAACCCTTGGCCTGCGCCAGCAGACTGCGGGGTGTGGTGCCGGTGGAGTTGGAAGCCACAGCTGCGCTGGCACAAAACAACAGCGCAAGCGCAGCCGCGATGGGTGTCATCGGGAACATGAACGCGTACTCGGATAACAAACAATGGAAGTCCGTCGAGGCAAACAAATCGTCAGCCCCGACGGTCAAGCGACAACATCGAAGTTGGGCTTAGTGCCTGATCGATCGATCAAGTGACTGCTGTTATGGCGTCACGGCGTCGAAGATCATCGCCACGGCCCCGGTGTAGTCACCTGGCTGGAAGTTGCTGCCCACCGCGCTAATTTTCAGCGGTGCACGGTAGTTGTCGTTGGACTCGGCGTCATCCACGACCATTTGCGGAGTCAGGGTCAGTTCCTTGTTATTGAACAGCACGCGCAGTTCGATAGAAGTACTGCCCGAGACCAGTTTTGGCAGGCTCTCGAGGCTGGCGTGTACCGAGCCGTTATTGTTGCGCACATCGAAGAAACCATCGACGTCACGCATCTTGCCGGTGGTTGGCTGATAGCTCATGTCCTGGTCCTTGTTGACCAGATCCGGATCGGTCGGCACCACATAGAAACCGTTGGTCGGCACATGCGCGACAAGGCTGATCGAGTGCGACGCTTCACCAGCGGCGAATGCGCCAGTGGAACCCAGTGCCAGAAGAGCCAGTGGAGCGGCGATTGCGAGTTTCTTGAACATCGTTATGTACCTGTTTTCTTGATAGGGGGATAAACATTAAAAGTTCAGGTAAATCATTGCCCGAGTTGAGCCAGATCAACTTGAACGTTCAACGCCTAGGCATCATCGACTGTTGCCTCTGGAAAGTAAGCAAGCAACTTCCGATAACCTCGTAGTTAAACAACCCCATGACCCGCCAGAAAAAAGAACAAAATAACGATATTCGAAACTGTAACTGTAAGTTATCCCCTACAGACAGTTTAAATTAAAAAACCATACAGCAACTTCGCCCCGACAGTACGGCAACTCAGGGTTATTTAGAACATATACTCTACATCAAATAGAGTGATGACTTTAACTTTCAAGTTATCGCTGACTTACACCCCCCTGAAAAATCATCGCTTGCATTGGCGGGTGGGCTGCCGCTCGTCAGCCGAGGTCGCGACGCGGGGAAAAACGTCTTGCGCAGACCTTAAGATATATCTTAAGTTGTATCTAAACACGACGAGAGAAGACCGAAATGAGAGACCATCATTCCCCCCACCGCGAACACGGCGACGGCCGTGACGGCTTCGAGAAGCGCCCCGGGCGTGAGCGCGGCGGCCGTGGCCCACGGGTATTCGCCCCCGGTGACCTGAAATTGCTGCTGCTGGCGCTGGTGGCCGAACAGCCGTGCCACGGCTACGACCTGATCCGCCAGATCGAAGGCATGTTCGACGGCGCGTACAGCCCCAGCCCCGGGGTGATCTACCCGACCCTGACCTTTCTCGAAGAGAGCGAACTGATCACTGGCGACGCCGAGGGCGGTAAAAAACGCTACAGCGTCACCGAGGCCGGACGTTTATCACTCAGTGAGCAAGCGGTCGCGCTGGACGGCGTGCGCATGCGCATCGACGTCAGCAAACGCTCGTTGCGCGGCCATGATCGGCCGCCGGAAATCCACGAAGCCGTGCACAACCTGCGCCATGCCCTGCAAATGCACCACGGCCGCTGGAGCGCCGCAGAAATCCTGCGCGTGCGTGACCTGCTTAACGACACCGCCAAAGCCATCGTCGACGGCCCTGCCGTTCAACCTGCCCCGGAGAAAGCCGAATGACTGCAGTCGATACCCAAACCATTCACCGTGTGATGCACGAAATCAAACGCCGCAAGCTGGAAGTCCTGCGCGTGGTCGACCTGACCCCGCGCATGCGCCGCATTACCCTCGGCGGGCCGGAGCTGGCCGGGTTTATCAGCCTGGGCACTGACGATCACGTCAAACTGTTGTTCCCGCAGAACGCCGAACAAGCCGCCGCGCTGGAGACCATGGTGCTCGGCGCCGGCAAGGACGATGGACCAAAACCGGAAATGCGTGATTACACGCCGCGTCGCTACGACCTCGATGCGCTGGAACTGGACATCGATTTTGTCCTGCACGGTGACGGCCCTGCGTCGACCTGGGCTGAGCAAGCCAAGCCAGGACAATTCCTGCACATCGGCGGCCCGCGCGGCTCGATGATCGTCCCGGATATTTTCGACAGCTACTTGTTGATCGGCGACGAAACCGCCCTGCCCGCCATCGCCCGCCGCCTCGAAGGCCTGGCGGCCAATCGCAAGGCCTTGGTGGTGATCGAAGTGGAAAACGGCGCCGAACAGCAAGTGCTCGAAAGCGCGGCGCAAGTCAATGTGATCTGGGTGTTGCGCGAGGGTAGCAAGGACAACCTGCTGGCGACGGTGAAGCAACTGCAGGTGCCTAAAGGCAATCTGTATGCGTGGGTGGCGACCGAAACGAAAGTCTCGCGACAGATTCGCCGGGTGCTGATCGATGAGCATGGGCTGGATGAACAACTCATCAAAGCCGTCGGCTACTGGCGCGCTGAAGGATCGGAAGAAGAGTGATATCCCTTGTAGGAGTGAGCCTGCTCGCGATAGCGGAGCCTCCAGCGGTCGAGGCCAATGACCAGCAAACCAATCCCCACAAACCCCAGCAATATCCCCCCCGCATTGAGCAGCACCTGTGGATAACCCAACACCGCCACATCAATGAACGGATACGCATACGCGCCGAGCAGATGCCCGCGCAGCAAGGCGTAGATGAAATACACCAGCGGATAGATCAGCCACACCGGCAGATGCCCCAACCGCAGCGTACCTTTCGGTACGCAGAGCCACCAATAGCCAAGAAACAGCAGCGGCATCACGTCGTGCAGCAACTCGTCAGCAATAAATTGCCAGCCTTCCGGGTGCCACAAATGCCGCAGCAAAAGGCTATAGGCAAGGCCGACCACAGCAATACTCACGGCAATGCCACTGCTGACCCACGGCTGCAAAAACCAGCGGCGCGCGGCGGATTCGCGAGCGGTCACGGCACAGGTCAGCACCGTCGCCACCAGCGTGTTGGTCAGAATCGTGAAGTAGCTGAAAAAGCTCACCAGCCCGCCCAACAGGCTGGCGCCGACGCTTAAACGTGCGAAGAAAATCAGATAAAGCTGAATGCCCAACCCCGCCCAGCCCAATATGGCTGCGCAGGTGATCAGGCGGCGGCGCCAACAACCGGCATGCATTTCAGAGCGGTCGCTTGGTGCGCATCAATTTCACGTACAGACGCTCGACCTTCTCGCGCGCCCATGGCGTTTTACGCAGGAACGTCAGGCTCGACTTGATGCTCGGATCACTCTTGAAGCAGCGAATATCGATGCGCTCGGCCAATCCCGACCATTCGTAATGGCTCACCAGTGCATTGAGGATCTGTTCAAGGGTGACGCCGTGCAGCGGATCGGGAGTTTGTTCGTTCATGCCAGGCCTATGGGCGAAGTGAAAATGCGGAAGCCGCGCACCTTAGCCGAGGGGCTGACCGGGTGGAAGGCCTGACTTCAAATGTAGGCCAACCCGGAAAGATCGCAGGCCACGATCCGGCCGACAATGCGCCCGTTTGCCGCACTGTTACCGAATCCGAAACGCTGCATGTTCACAAAAGGCCTTTGTCTTTTTGTAACAGATCTTTATCCTGCCGCCCTTCCGCTGAATCGCTTCACTGCCTGCGACATATTGAAGCGCTCGAATTGCACCCCGAAAACACCAAAAAAAGACTGAGCCATGCCCGATTTTTCCTTCTCCCGAGACAGCGCTATCTCAACCCTGCGCACCCTTGGCGGCTTTACCGCCCTCGGCCTCGCCACTTGCGTTCAAGCGGCGCCCGCGTTCGACAGTGAATCACCGTACATGCTCGGTGACTGGAACGGCACGCGCACCGAACTCTCGGAAAAAGGCTACGACTTCAAGCTCGACTACACCGGCGAAATGGGCAGCAACCTGCACGGCGGCTACGACCACGACCGCACTGCACGCTATAGCGATCAGTTCGGCCTGGGCACGCACCTGGATTTGCAAAAGATCCTCGGCTGGGACGACGCCGAGTTTCAACTGACCATCACCAAGCGCAGCGGCAACAACATCAGCAACGACCGCATCAACGATCCGCGCGTTGGCGGCTTCACCTCGGCCCAGGAAGTCTGGGGCCGTGGCCAGACCACACGCCTGACGCAGATGTGGTATCAGCAGAAATTCTTCGATCAGAAACTCGACATCAAGGTCGGTCGCTTCGGTGAAGGCGAAGACTTCAACAGCTTCCCGTGCGACTTCCAGAACCTGGCGTTCTGCGGCTCGCAGGTCGGCAACTGGGTCGGCGGCATCTGGTACAACTGGCCGGTCAGCCAGTGGGCGCTGCGCGTCAAATATCACCTCACCCCGGAACTGTACGCACAGGTCGGCGCTTACGAGCAGAACCCGTCGAACCTTGATCGCGGCAACGGTTTCAAACTCAGCGGCAGCGGCACCCAGGGCGCGATCCTGCCGATCGAACTGGTGTGGACGCCGAAACTCAACGGCCTGCCGGGTGAATACCGTGCCGGTTACTACTACAGCAACGCCAACGCCAGCGACGTCTATAAAGACAGCCACGGCCAACCGGCGGCCCTGAGCGGTGAAGCCTATCGCAGCGCGTCGAGCAAACACGGCGTGTGGCTGGGTATTCAGCAGCAAATCACCAGCGTGGCCAGCGATAACGCGCGCGGCTTGAGCGTGTTCGCCAATGGCACCATGCACGACAAGAAAACCAACGCGATCGACAACTACGTGCAGGCCGGCATCACCTACAAAGGCCCGTTCGATGCGCGCGCCAAGGATGACATCGGTTTCGCCCTCGCCCGCGTGCACGTCAACCCGGCCTTCCGCAAAAACGCCGAAGCCAGCAACCGCGCCAACGCCGTGTACGACTACGACGATCCGTCCTTCCTGCCGCCGCAAGACACCGAATACAGCGCCGAGCTGTATTACGGCGTGCACGTGACCAACTGGCTGACCGTACGCCCGAACCTGCAATACATCCGCCACCCCGGTGGCGTGAACAACGTCGACGACGCCTTGATCGGCGGGATCAAGATCCAGTCCTCGTTCTAAAGATTTACGTAAATCCATTGTAGGAGTGAGCCTGCTCGCGATAGCGGTGTTTCAGGCGACATCTCCAGTGACTGAAACACCGCCATCGCGAGCAGGCTCACTCCTACAAAAAAGAAATTCGTTAGCTAGACAAGTTTTTATCTGAACCATGCCTGTGCCAAATCGTCATCTAAAGTGACTACAGCGCGGGACTACATAAACGTCACGGAGAATCACACTATGAGCACCGTAAGTGCTTCGAGTCGGGGCCGTCTGCTACCGAGCCTGCTCGGCATTCTGCTTCTACTGATGGGCCTGGCCATGTTGGCCGGTGGGGTCAAGCTGAGCATGCTCGGCGGCTCGCTGTACTACCTGCTGGCCGGTATCGGTATCGCGCTGTCCGGCATTCTGATGTTGATGCGCCGTCGCGCGGCGCTGGGCCTGTACGCCATCGTCTTGTTTGCCAGCACCGTTTGGGCGCTGTGGGAAGTCGGTCTGGACTGGTGGCAACTGGTGCCACGTCTGGCGCTGTGGTTTGTCCTCGGTTTCGTCATGCTGCTGCCGTGGTTCCGTCGTCCGCTGCTGCTTAACGGCCCGGCGCCAATGGGCACTGGCGGTCTGACCGTTGCTGTGGTGCTGGCCGGCGTTACCGCTCTGGCCAGCCTGTTCACCCACCCGGGCGAAACCTTCGGCGAACTGGGCCGCGACACCGCGGACACCACCAGCACCGCGCCAGCCATGCCCGATGGCGACTGGCAGGCCTACGGCCGCACCGAATTCGGTGACCGCTACTCGCCGCTGAAGCAGATCACCCCGGCCAACGTCGGCAAACTGCAAGAAGCCTGGCGCATCCAGACCGGCGACTTGCCGACCGCTGATGACCCGGTCGAGCTGACCAACGAAAACACTCCGCTGAAAGCCAACGGCATGATCTATGCGTGCACCGCGCACAGCAAAGTGTTGGCCCTGGACCCGGACACCGGCAAAGAACTGTGGCGCTTCGACCCACAGATCAAGAGCCCGGTCGGCTTCAAAGGCTTTGCCCACATGACCTGCCGTGGCGTGTCGTACTACGACGAAGCTGCTTACGCCAAGTCTGAAAACGCTGCCTCGGCGGTAATTTCCGAAGCTGGCAAAGCCGTTGCGCAGGCTTGCCCGCGTCGTCTGTACCTGCCCACCGCTGATGCCCGCCTGATCGCCCTGAACGCCGACACCGGCAAGATCTGCGAAGGCTTCGGCAACAAAGGCGTGGTTGACCTGACCCAAGGCATCGGCCCGTTCACCGCTGGTGGCTACTACTCCACCTCGCCAGCGGCGATTACCCGTGATCTGGTGATCATGGGCGGTCACGTGACCGACAACGAATCGACCAACGAGCCATCGGGCGTGATCCGCGCTTTCGACGTGCGCGACGGTCACCTCGTATGGAACTGGGACAGCGACAAGCCTGACGCCACCGAGCCTTTGGCACCGGGCGAAACCTACAGCCGCAACTCGGCGAACATGTGGTCGCTGGCCAGTGTCGACGAAAAACTCGGCATGGTTTACCTGCCACTGGGTAACCAGACCCCAGACCAGTGGGGCGCTGATCGCACCCCGGGCGCCGAGAAATTCAGCGCCGGCATCGTGGCTCTGGACCTGGCCACCGGTAAAGTGCGCTGGAACTACCAGTTCACCCACCACGACCTGTGGGACATGGACGTTGGCAGCCAGCCAACCCTGCTCGACATGAAAACCGCCGACGGCGTGAAACCGGCGCTGATCGCTCCGACCAAACAGGGCAGCCTGTACGTCCTCGACCGTCGTGACGGCACGCCGATCATTCCGATCAAGGAAATCCCGGTCCCGCAAGGCGCCGTCAAAGGCGACCACACCGCACCGACCCAGGCCCGTTCGGACCTCAACCTGCTGGCCCCGGAACTCACCGAAAAAGCCATGTGGGGCGCGAGCCCGTTCGACCAGATGCTGTGCCGCATCCAGTTCAAGGAACTGCGTTATGAAGGCCAGTACACCCCGCCGTCGGAACAGGGCAGCCTGATCTACCCGGGTAACGTCGGTGTGTTCAACTGGGGCGGTGTTTCGGTCGACCCGGTTCGCCAGATGCTGTTCACCAGCCCGAACTACATGGCCTTCGTTTCGAAAATGGTGCCACGCGAGCAAGTCGCCGCCGGCAGCAAACGCGAAAGCGAAACCGCTGGTGTGCAGCCAAACACCGGCGCGCCATACGCGGTGATCATGCACCCGTTCATGTCGCCATTCGGCGTACCGTGCCAGGCCCCGGCCTGGGGCTACGTTGCCGGTATCGACCTGACCACCAGCAAAGTCGTGTGGAAACGTAAAAACGGCACCAGCCGCGACAGCTCGCCCATCCCGATCGGCTTCACTTTGGGCGTGCCTAGCATGGGCGGCTCGATGGTCACGGCTGGCGGCGTCGGCTTCCTCAGCGGCACCCTCGACCAGTACCTGCGCGCGTACGACGTGAACAGCGGTAAAGAGCTGTGGAAATCGCGTCTGCCGGCGGGTGGTCAAGCGACCCCGATGACTTACACCGGCAAGGACGGCAAGCAATACGTGCTGCTGGTTGTCGGCGGTCACGGCTCGCTGGGCACCAAGATGGGCGATTACATCATTGCCTACAAACTGCCGGAATAAGCTTTAACGGCGGTAAATGAAAGGCGATGCCCCGCAAGGGACATCGCCTTTTTTTGTGCACACCCATTTTGAATCCACCGGAGAACCCTGTGGGAGCGAGCCTGCTCGCGAAGGCGTCAGCACATTCAACATCTACGGTGCCTGACAC
>NZ_JBFUIR010000017.1:0-128393 GCF_056401755.1 Pseudomonas sp. P4_D7
GGTGTTGGCTGATCTGGCGCTTTCGCGAGCAGGCTCGCTCCCACATTGGTTTTTGGGGGGGGTAGTTGGAGTGGAGTCATCCTTGACGCCGTTTTGTTTTAGAAGGCGTAGCTGGCTTTGAGGCCGCCGTTGAAGCCGTGGCTATCACCGCCGTCGTTGGCGCCAACTTCTGCGCCCAGGCTGAGGGCGCCGAGGCTGGCCATGAGGTTGACGCCGCCGCTGAGCTGATCGCGATTATCAAAAGCCGCGCGTTGTTCGATGTCGAGGCCCAGCAGGTGGCTTTGGCTGTCGACCTGGTTGTCGCCCAGTGTGCGTTCGTAACCCACTTGTACGCCCGGCACCAGTTGCCATGCGCCCATCGTCACCGGGGCGAAACCTACGTTGAGGTTGGCGACGGCGCTGCGGCGGGTGGCGCTGTTGTCGTCGACGTCGAGGGACAGTTCGCTGCCCTTCTCTTTGAAGCCGTTGAGATCGAGGTGGCTGACTCGGAAGCCCAGACTTGGCTCGAAGATCATGCCGTTGACCGGGGCGCGGTAGCCGAGGGCGACGGTGGCGCCAGTGAGGTTGCCGTGGCTGTTGCCTTTCGCGGTGCCGAGGCCGCCGCCGAGGTCGCGTTTGCTGTCGTAGTCGATGTAGCCGGCGCTGGCGTTGGCGTCGAGGAACAGGCCTTGTTCGAGGCTGGTGAAGCCGTAGCGGGCGCCGATGTTGAGGAAGGTGAAGTCGGTGTCGGCTTCGCCACCCGCGCCGCCAACCGTGCCTTTGCTGTAGCCAAAGCCGCCACGTGCGCTGAGCTGTTCGCTGAAGCGCTGGGTGATGCCGACCATCAGGCCTTGGCTGTGTTCGTTGCTGCTTTCGGCGTGGGCCGAGCCGTCGGTGCCGAGGTAGCCGGCGAGCGCGGTGGTCCAGAGGCGATATTGGCCGACCTTGAGGTCAGTGCCGCTGGCGAATGGCGCGGCGGCTTGTTCGATCATCGCGTTTTGCCGCAGCAGGTAGCTGGCGGCATCGGCGTGCACCTGGCCGCCGACCTGCGATTCGACACCGCCAAGGGTGCCGGCGTCGATGGCGGATTGCAGGTAGTAGTTGTAGGCGCTGTAGGTGCCGGACAGGTTGGTGTTCTGCAATTGCCTGAGCAGTTCGGCGCCAGCGGCGGCGTTGCCGATCAGCCCGGCCTGACCCGGCAGGCTGTTGTATTCGACCAGTTTGCCGCGCAGCACATAGATGGTTTCCTGCGACAGGCCGAGGCCTTGTTTGAGGTAGTTGTCCATGCTGCCGTATTGCGCGGTGACTTCGTCGAGGCCGGCCTGCAGGTAGCTGGCCTGCACGCCGAGCAGCGGCTCGTAAATGGCGGCCATGCTCGGCGGCAGCGCTTTGAGCGTGGCGGCGACGCGGGCGGCGGTGTAGTCGTTGGTGGCGAGGTAATTGGCCATGATGGTCGCGTTGTCGACGCCGGCAATGCTCTGCAACACAGCGGCGGTCCAGCCGGTGCGATCCTTGCCGGCGGTGCAGTGGAACAGTTGCGCGGCATCGACGCTGGCGAGTTCATTGAACAGCTTGCCGAACTGGCCGCGCATGCCGGCGTCACTGACGAAAGCGCGGTTGGTCTGCTCCATCATGGCGATGGCGTCGGCGGCGCTTTTGAAGGAGATGTTAGTAATGTTCGAGCCGGAGGTGGTGCTGCCGATGATGTCGATGTTCTGCCAGGTTGCGCCGCTGATCATGGTGTCGGGGGTGGCGGCGATTTCGCTGGGGGTACGCAGGTCGTAGACGGCTTTGATGCCGAGGCTGTTGAGGATCGCCAGGTCGGAGGCCGTCGGAGTTACCGCGTTGGCGCGGTAGAACACGCCAGCGCGCATCGTGCCATCGTGTGCGGTGGAATACGCGGTGGTGGTGCCAGCGACATCACGGAAATTGTCCATGCCCTGAAGGCGCGGCGTGTCGAGCGGCACAGACTCGGCAGCATGGGCGGCGGCGATGGAAAGGCTCAGTACGGACAGCGAACACAGAAGACGTTGAAACACAGTGCAGCCTCATTTCGGTTAGCGTTGGGCTGCCTACTATCTGCACTGAACTGACACGAAATATGACAAATTCGCGTAGCGCGAAAATGCCTGCGCGAATGGGCCGTGGGGTGCGTGAATTGTCCATCGGGTCGGATGGTGGAGTTTGAGCGGCGACCCTGTGGGAGCGAGCTTGCTCGCGAATGCGGAGGGTCAGCTAAGGTGATATTGGCTGACAGGGCCCCTTCGCGAGCAAGCTCGCTCCCACAGGGTTCTTCGGGATGCTGGATATCTCGGTTTTCACACAAAAACAGTAGGAGTTCGGGATTGCTGGATATCCTGGATTTGACACAAATTTTGTAGGAGTGAGCCTGCTCGCGATAGCGGTGGGTCAAAAAAGCCGTGCTGTGCGCACGTCACAGGCCTTGTGGCCAAGGTGGCGCTAAATGAACAAAAAACGCATTGTCTGGGGGAGCATTCTCCTGGGCCTTCCGTGTGTCTTGCTTCCGCTCCTTTTGATGGGTTACGTCGCCTGGATGTTGAATCTGGCGGCTGCGCAGCAACGCCTGGAAACCCTCGCTTCCGTCGCCTCTAGTCGCGCCCACGGGACTTTCAGTGAAGCGGCCGGTGCACTGAAATCCATCGCTGGATCGCGTCTAGCGCCGTGCACCCCGGAAAGCATCGACGAGATGCGTCTGCTGACCATCAACACCCTCTCGGTGAAGTCGATCGGCTACGTCGAAGAAGAGATTTACGCCTGTGGTTCCTGGGGACCTGTCGGGCAGCACGCGACGCCATGGCGCGAGGATTTCACCACATCGGACGGCGTGCGCGTTTCACTCGACGTGCAGTCGCGCATCGTTGCGGCGAAACCGATGATGGCGCTGCAGTATGCGGCGTTCAACGTGCTGGTCGATCCCCAGCAGTTCCTGCATGTAACGCTCGATGAGGATCTGCACCTGGCCGTCGGCACCGCTGCCGGGCAACTGGTCAGCGCCTCGCGCCCGGGCGCGGAACACTTTCTTGCTCGCGTGCATTCCGGTCCGCACTCGGGGCTCGACGACGGCTATCTCTACACCCTCGTGCACAGCGGCGACTGGGTCGCCATCGCCGCGCTGTCGCGCCATGAGCTGATGCAAGGCTTGATCCGCCGGGAGTTACTGCTGTTGCCCATCGGTGGTTTGCTCGCCGGCGTGCTGGTGTTGCTGATCGTGCGCCGCACCCGGCAACGTCTGTCGCCGCTGGCGGAACTGCAACTGGCGGTGCGCAATCGCGAGTTCGTTGTTCACTATCAACCGATCATCCGCCTCAGCGACGGTGCCTGCGTTGGCGCTGAGGCACTGGTGCGCTGGCAGCATCCGGATGGCTCGCGGGTGTGCCCCGATGCGTTTATTCCGCTGGCCGAGCACAGCGGTTTGATTCTGCCGATCACCGATCAGGTCATCGACAATGTGATGCGTGACCTCGGCCCGTTGCTGGTCAAGGAGCGCAGCTTGCACGTGGCGATCAACCTGGCGGCGAAGGACGTCAGCAGCGGCCGCTTTCTGCCGATACTCGACGCTGCGTTACGCCGCGCCGACGTGCAACAAAAGCAGATCTGGCTGGAGGCCACCGAGCGCGGCTTCGTTGAGATTGATGCTGCCCGCGCCACCGTCAATCGCGCCCGTGAGCTGGGTTATCTGGCGGCTATCGATGATTTCGGCACCGGGTTTTCCAGCCTGCAGCATTTGCAGCAACTGCCGCTGGACGTGCTGAAGATCGACAAGTCGTTTGTCGACAATATCGATCAGGATGCCGCGACCGGCACCGTGACCGGCCACATCATCGAAATGGCCAAGAGTTTACGTTTGCAGATCGTTGCTGAAGGTATCGAGACCGAAGCGCAGCGCGACTACTTGCGCCGTCAGGGTGTGCAGTTTGGGCAGGGTTGGCTTTTTGCCAAGGCGATGCCGGCGGAGGAGTTTTTACGGTTCTATCGAGAGTGCGCGCAAGTGGAGCACGATGCGCAGGAAGCAGCGATGCCGGTTTAAGCGCGCATAAACACGCGGGCAAACCCATCTTCGGCGGCGCGATGGGTTTGCCGTCAGCCTGCTTCAGTTGGTCTGGCTGACAACCTCAATGTCCGTAACTCCTACTCGCTCGGCATGTTCAAGAATCTGCTCGGGCGTTGAATCCGCTGTAGGCATGATCAAGCCGTTTTCCGCATCGCCCAGATGCAGTTCCAGCAGATGCATCGCAGCCTCATGCTCGGCCAACTGCTGCTCCTTGAGTTCAAGCAGAAAAGTCCGAGGCTCGCCGTTGAATAGATATTTGATGTGATAGGTGTACATGATGTCATCCACGTCAGTAGGAAAAGGCACTGATTATCCTGACGCGATGGTCAGTTTTTAGWTCAAATTGAATCGCCTCTCTGGCCAATCTGGAATTCATGGCAAACTTTTTCCTTGCCGAGGCGTCCCTTTCTTAAACCCCCAACCGGCTGATTTCAGCCAAGGACTGGCGATGACCTTTTTCATTTTTCTTCTGGCCTGCGCTGCGGCGGCAACCACCGGCGTGATGTTCAAACCAGGGCCGTGGTACGAAGGGCTGAACAAACCCGGTTTCACCCCGCCCAATTGGGCGTTCCCGGTGGCCTGGACGATTATCTATCTGCTGCTGGCCTGGGCCGGTTACCGCTTGAGCCTGATCCCCGGCAGCCAGACCGTGCTGGCGTTGTGGGCGGCGCAGATTGCGCTGAACACGCTGTGGACGCCGGTGTTCTTCGGCGCGCATCAGGTGCTGGCGGCGATGGTGATTCTCACCGTGTTGTGGCTGGTGGTCGCGGCGATGGTGGTGCTGGCGATACAACTGGACCTGATCACTGGCTTGATCCTGTTTCCTTATCTGGCGTGGCTGTGCGTTGCCGCGGCGTTGAATTTTTCCATCCTGATCAAGAACCGCTGATGCCCAGTGCCAATCGGGGCAGTGCAACGCCATGGCCGCAGGGCGAGCGCGAGTTGGCGCAGGTGCGCGCCTTCAACCGTAAACTCGCCTGGCTGCCGCGTTTCAAGATCCGCAACCGCCTGACGCCACGCTTGATTCAGGCGCTGTTGCGCGTCAGCCAGATCGGCGGCTCCGGCGTGTTGCGCAAATTTGGCCTGACAGCTGAGCGCCGACTGATCGATAAAGTGCCCGTGCGGATCATCCGCCCCAAGGGCCCGGCGAAAGGCGTGGTGCTGGATTTTCACGGTGGCGGCTGGGTGATCGGCAACGCGCAAATGGACGACAACTTCAACGCGGCCATCGTCGACAGCTGCCAGGTGACCGTGGTCTCGGTGGATTATCGACTGGCCGTGTCCACGCCCATCGAAGGACTGCTGGAAGATTGCCTCAACGCCACTCGCTGGTTATTCCACGAGGAGGAGTTTGCCGGCCTGCCCGTCGTGGTGATCGGTGAATCGGCGGGCGGCCATCTGGCGGCGGCGACCCTGTTGGCGCTGAAACAATGGCCCGATCTGCTGCAAAGAATCTGCGGCGCATTGCTGTACTACGGCGTCTACGACCTGACCGGCACGCCAAGTGTGCGCAGCGCGCCCGCCGACACGCTGGTGCTGGACGGCCCCGGCATGGTCGAGGCGTTACGCTTGCTGACGCCTGAGATGACTGACGAGCAGCGCCGCCAGCCACCGTTGTCACCGCTGTACGGCGACTTCGCCGGTTTCCCACCGGCGCTGCTGTTTGCCGGCGAACTCGATCCACTGCGCGACGACACCCTCGACATCGCCAGGCGCTGGGCGCAATCGGCGCCGGTCGAGATGTACCTGCTGCCCTCCTCGCCCCACGGTTTTATCCACTTTCCCACGGCCATCGCCGAGGGTGTGCTGGCGTACAGTCGGCAATGGATTTCGGCACGCATCGAGGCCGTTGCGGTACCTAACGAAACTTCCCACTCCAACGCTTGAACGCCCGCCGCCCGCACAAAACACCCCAGCACAACCACAGCCCAGCACCCGTCGAGGCAATAAAAACGGCAATGGTCATCAGCAGATAAAAAACGAAGCGCCATGGCTGTTGATCGAAGACCAAGTGCTCTCGGACTTTGGAAACGCCTCGCCCCGTGGTGACGTCGAACTGCCAAAGGGTCGCGGCGCTGTGTATCGCATCAGCACTGGCCCACGCCCCGAGCAGACATAACAGCGCGCCGATGAGCGAGTAGAAGCGAATTCGATAATTCGGGATCACGTACGGTTCCTCTCCCTGGAAGGACGACAATCACCGTGCTCAGGCGATGTAGAAGAAGTACAGCGCCAAGCCAAGCAACTGCATGAGCAGCAGAATGGAAAGCAAATGATTACAGCCCTTCCAGACATTGCTCACCGGTTTGTTTCTGGCGACTCGGTAACGCAGGTAACTGTCGAGTGACAACGACGCCGTGGGGATCAACACGAACAAAAACGTCAAAAAGAAATTAAACATTTCCTTTGTCCATCGACTCCCAACATGAAACCGGATTTGTTCGCTGCATCGCGCGCTGCTCAAGTCGTCTGAGCAGACAGCTTAGCTGATCGGCATGCCCCCGGAATCCGTGGGGGTCTCCGCCGCAGTGTCCCGGGGCGATAACACTGGGTGGGGACAAGTCGGTGACATGCAAACCCTCAAGTCCGCCATTCAATGGCAGAATCCCCTGACCCTGATGATTTCGGAGACCACAATGCTGCGCGTGTTTGAACAACGGCTCGACCCATTTCCTCCCGACGAAGCACCGCCTCCGCCCGTCGGCCTGATGCGGTTCCTGTGGGCCTGCACGCGCGGTGCACGCGGTTATATCCTCGCGCTGGCGCTGCTCAGTGCCGGCGTGTCGATCTACGAAGCCTGGCTGTTTTCTTTTCTCGGCCAGGTCGTCGATCTGCTCTCGACGTGGCAGGCCGGCGGTGGAGTCAACGCGCAGGAAAGTCGCGTGCTGTGGGGCATCGGTATTGTGCTGTTTATCAGCATCGGGCTGGTGGCGCTGCGCACCATGGTTCAGCACCAGATCCTGGCGATCAATCTGCCGTTGCGGCTGCGCTGGGACTTCCATCGGCTGATGCTGCGGCAAAGCCTTTCGTTCTTTTCGGATGAGTTCTCCGGGCGGGTCACGACCAAGGTCATGCAGACCGCACTGGCCGTGCGTGAAGTGTTGTTCACCCTCATCGAAATCGCACCGGGCATTGGCGTTTACTTCATTGCGATCATCGCCCTGGCCGGCGGCTTTGCCCTGAAACTGATGCTGCCATTCATTATCTGGGTCGCGTTGTTCGGGTTGGCCATGGTGTACTTTGTGCCGCGTCTGGGCCAGGTCGGTCAGGAGCAGGCTGATGCGCGATCGTCGATGACCGGGCGCATTGCCGACGCCTACACCAACATCACCACGGTAAAACTGTTCTCGCACTCCAAGCGTGAAGCGCACTTCGCCCGTGCGGCGATGGAGGATTTCAAACTCACCGGGTTCCGCCAGATGCGTCTGGTCAGCCAGTTCGAGATCGTCAATCAGGCGCTGGTGGTCGGGCTGATTATCGGTGCCGGCGGCTATGCCCTGTGGCTGTGGCATCTGGGCCAGGTCGGGACCGGTGCAGTGGCGGCGATCACCGCCATGGCGCTGCGCATCAACGGCATGTCGCACTGGATCATGTGGCAGATGACGTCGCTGTTCGAAAACATCGGCACCGTGCAGGACGGTATGGCCACCCTCACCCGTGGCCCTAAAGTGCAGGACGCGCCAAACGCCGGCGTGCTGGTGCCGGCGGGCGGCGCGGTGACGTTCGACAAGGTGAATTTCAACTACAACGGCGAACGTCAGGTCCTCGACAACCTGAGCCTGAGCATCCGCGCTGGCGAGAAAATCGGCCTGGTCGGCCGCTCCGGTGCGGGCAAATCGACGCTGATCAATCTGCTGCTGCGCTTCTATGATGTCGACAGCGGTGAGATCCGCATCGACGGCCAGAACATCGCGCACGTGACGCAAGACAGTCTGCGCAGCGCCATCGGCATGGTCACCCAAGACACGTCGCTGCTGCACCGCTCGATTCGCGACAACATCGCCTACGGCCGCCCGGACGCCACCGACGAAGATATCCGCCGCGCCGCCGCCAATGCGCAGGCCGACGGCTTCATCAGCCAACTGAGCGACAAGCAAGGCCACAGCGGCTACGACACTCTGGTCGGTGAGCGCGGCATCAAACTCTCCGGCGGCCAGCGCCAACGCATCGCCATCGCCCGAGTGATGCTGAAGAACGCGCCGATCCTGCTGCTCGACGAAGCCACCAGCGCGCTGGACTCGGAAGTCGAAGTCGCCATCCAGGAAAGCCTCGATGAAATGATGCAGGGTAAGACCGTCATCGCCATTGCGCATCGGCTGTCGACGATTGCCGCGATGGATCGACTGATTGTCATGGATGAGGGGCGGATTATCGAGCAAGGGACGCACACTGAGTTGCTGAGCAGAAACGGTATTTATGCGCGGCTCTGGCAGCATCAGAGTGGCGGGTTTCTGGGTGAGGATCAGGGCGTGGCGACGGCGATGGATCAGGCTTGAGGGTGTGGGGCTGAGTGGGGAGCAGTCGCTTGTGGGTGACTGCTATCGGCCAAAAGCGGACGCTCATTCCCATTTGAGTGTCTACACACTCATTGGCGTGCTGCAGCTCCCCGACAAGCGATATCTAGGGACGAGTGCCGAGCATATCGTAGCCCACCAGTACCTCAGGATTAAACGTATCAAACTGCCAGCGAGGCAGTTGAGACTGCGGGCCCTTGAAATTAAGCAGCAGCGCACCAAGCTCTCGCTTATCCGCAACTCCTATTAGGGTTTTGACAGAATCAAAATATTTCTGCGACATCGATCGTGCGAATATTTCGAAAGGACCATACGACCTGCTTGCATACAACAGTGTATTAGGGAACCAACGCTCACCATCTTGAGTCCCCCTCAAGAAAAGCACCAGGTCAGCCTGCATAAGCTGATTGAAGTCCAGGCCCGATGACTGTGAACGGTCCTTCAGCAGGTCTGCTGCCAGTGATAGTCGGCCGAGACTTAAACGTTGGCTACGATAATCGAGCGTCCGGACGTACTCGTAAAACGCCTGATATCCAAACGCCCCTGTTTGCCCACTCCTACTTCTTTCATGAATATAGTAAGGCGTAGACAGCAACATTTGTATCGAATCAAATCTTTCGTACTTCAAGAAAACTGCAACGACATATAAAAATATTTCATTAATTAAAAATTTAAAATTATCGAAGTCACCTTCTCTGTACTGGGTGATATGTGCAGGTCTATCAACATACGGCAACAATGACTCCAAGAATCGATGAATTTTTTGATCCATATTTGGCAGCGCATTGTATTGTGCAATCGCAACAATCAAGGAAACTATTTCATTACGATAAGGAATGAAGGCTTCAATGTTTTCAACAAGCTGGTCATCGAACTCTTTTTCGTTTTCTTTCTGAATCCTAATCTTTTCAAATCCTTCCGAGACCGCGCGAAAGTATTCGTCAACAGCGCCGGCTGCAAACGGCTTGCCTTGCTTTACCGCGTCCAATGCTCGCCGATAAGCGGCACTCGCTCCCAAGTTGATAGCGGTTGACTCTGACAAAAACGCTGGAAGCGCGCCGATTTCTGGTTTGACATGTAGCGGTTTATCAAAGATCCATCTAAGCAGCATTTCAAAGTTTTTTGCGTAGTCTTCAGCTTCGCTTAGGTCTATATATTTACGCTTTCCATAGAACGTTGGCAAACAAGCTTTACCGTCCTCTTTTTCAGCAATCACGGCTACAAACTTATCTTGCTTCGCCGTCTCATACACTTTTGCTGATATGATCTGAGTCTCTGTGCCCACCCCTCCTGCACGTCCATCGGCTTTCTGAGCGTACATTTTATCCGAAACCATAATAACTTTTGTGACAGTCTCATCAGTCACCATTGATTCCATAAATTGGATCGAATCGTGCCCGTCTTTAAGGTCCCATTTATCGAGTATCACATCAACGCCAGACTCCCTGAGTTCAGTAGCTAATGCCATCACCCACACTTCATGATCCGGTGTAGACCAACTATATGAGATGAATAGCTTCGGTGATTGCGCGTCACTCATGAATTAATCCTTCTTGTAGCGGTGGGTTTTCTGGCTGTACGTTATACCAGTCTCCCGAAATTATCAGATAGCCACTACGGATTGGTAGAGAATACACGTTATTTTTTTACACCCCTCCAATTGCTCTTCAGAAAAGGGTACCGAGAGAGTAGATATCGACGACCAGCCCCGAGGCCGCCGGATATTTTCCACAAGGCCCAACGACTACCGCAGCGCTTTGAATCGTCAATGCTGCGTGTGACCAATCAGGTCGTCACGGGGTGGCAGCATGTCAGACAAACCCTGTCTGCTGTTCACTGAGAAATTACGGAATAATCTTTAGGACAAAGCTGGGGAAGTTTAAGGGATAGGTTCAGATAATAGCCGCCCCCTGCGAAAGTTCTCTATGGACGGCTAGCAACTCGAGATTGAGCGACCGCTTCTGGCCGGTTAGCGACCCTTCCTCTGGTCAGCCATCCTTGTCCTTCGACACGTGGAGGACTAGTCATGAACATCTTCGCTACCTGCAGCCGCCAGCCTTGGAACAAAGGAAAGCTGGTCGGGCAGAAAGCTCCACTCAGACTGAGAGATATCTGGGCCATCCGGGTAAGGCTTCAAATTGCAGAACGAACCCGTGATCTTGCGCTCTTCGATCTGGCCATCGACAGCAAGCTTCGGGCCTGCGACTTAATCAGGCTTCGTGTGCGCGACGTCGCCCATGGCGAGCACGTATCGCCACGTGCCATGGTGATGCAGCAGAAAACGCTGAGGCCAGTGCAGTTCGAGATCACGGAAAAAACGCGGTTTGCTATCGCGGCTTGGATACACCAGGCTCAACTCCGGAGCGAGGACTGCCTTTTTCCGAGCCAGCTGCGTACCTCAGACCATCTATCAACACGTCAATACGCACGTATCGTCAAAGGCTGGGTGGAAGCCGTTGGACTTGATCCAGCCATGTATGGCACTCACACAATGAGGCGTACGTAGGCATCGCTGATCTATCGCAGGACGAAGAATCTGCGAGCGTTTCAACTGCTGCTTGGCCATACGAAGCTGGAGAGCACCGTTCGATATCTGGGAATTGAAGTTGACGACGCCCTGGAGATGGCGGAACAGACCGAGGTGTGAATATGCGCAGCGGCGGTCTAGCCCTGACCGTCGCTTACCGGCCAGAAGCGGTCATTCCACCTGCCTGCCAAATTAGGGCGCTTCAGACCTCGGTGCGCGCGCTCGCAGTGCGTCGTAAGCGTGCGACTACACTCTGTGTAGTGAGCACCTTAAGGACAGCACATGGACATCACCATTCAGCGCAAGAAAGGAATGTTTGACAGCGCCTATGGCCAGGCTATCCCGCTGGCAATTTTGTTTGATGGAACGTTCGTGGGCCGCCTGGAAACGGGTGAAACATTATCTTTGAACCTTCCGGACGCTTGCGGGACGTTGCAAGTCGGTATGCTTGACCCCAGAAACTCTCCTTACATTGGAAGCGCGTCTGGTGAGGTCATATCGACCAGCAATGCACAGAGGGTTACCCCCGGACAAGCCGTTCAGTCTTTTTCGGTAAAGACTCGGAAATGGGTGTTCTTTGACGTGCTGGGTTTGGCGGGCTCAGCGCCGTTCAACCGCTGGGTACTGGCGCTTGAGACAGATCAACTTTAGGACGCTTCTGAAAGGCTTCAATCGGCCAAAAGCGGACGATTGATAAACGTAGTATGGAAAAATTTAGAGGCAGTACGAATCCTATCAAGGAGGCTCCCTCCAAACCGCGATAAGGGTGTTTTCGGCGACTCCGACATTGATTTCGCGCCAGGAATTTTGTTCGGCGAGAAATCAAATACTGAGCTCCGACATACATTTCGTTCGATCAATCGCCTCGGCAGTGCAGTGTCTATGGACGAAATCACTGAGGTAGCTATGCTCCTACCTGCGAGTGAAGAGTCTAGGAGTCTCATGGATATCAATAGCGTAACTCCAACTACTGACTCCCAAGCGGAGTCGAACAAGAACCAAACATTTGAAATAGAAGTTCCTACCGCAAAGTCTCTTTATATCGAAATGCGCTTTGGAGAAACGTTGCTAAGTAGCGGGACAGCAATTCTTGCTTCTGACGACAAAGAATCTCATTGTGCACTTATTACAAATAGACACAACGTAACTGGGCGAAATCAGGATACCGGCGCTTGCTTAAGTAAATATGCAGCGGTACCAGACAATATGGTAATTTATTTTCATAAAAATTCGACCATAATAGGAGATTGGCTACCTCTTACACTCCCCCTATACAGACCAGATGGAACGCCTTACTGGATCGAGCATCCCCGTCTCGGCCCCGCCGTCGATGTGGTAGCGCTAAATATCAAGTGGGGGGATGATATAGCTAAATATCCATATTTTTTGAAACTCAATTTGGATAGGGTTGGTATGGTTATTAGCCCCGCTGAACCAGTCAGTGTGATAGGCTTCCCTTTTGGACTTTCCTCTGTCGGGAAGTTTCCAATTTGGGCAACGGGTTTTCTAGCACAGGAACTCAGCCTTGTCACCAATGACAACCCTGTGTTTCTAATTGATTGCCGTTCCCGCCAGGGACAATCGGGCTCTCCCGTAATAGCCTACAGACCTCAAGGCTATCGAAAAATACAGGATGGAAAAATTCATACCGTCATGAACAATATTAAAACATGGGAATTTCTTGGTATTTATTCTGGGAGAGTAAATTCGGAGTCCGACTTAGGGCGGGTCTGGCACGTGAGTGCAATTCAAGAAATTCTATCCGCAGCTGCTGCCGATATGAAAAAAAGAACTAGTGTCGCCAGCAAGTGAGTTACATGGCAGTTGCCCGCTAACATTACTGAGATTAATCGTCATTATTGCTCATCCGGATGGCCGTTTGGTCGCCTGCAGGAGGTTCCGACGACTGGAGTCGGAAAGCCAGATTATTTAGATTTTAAAAAACAAACTATCTTGCAGGCTCATTTTTCAGGTGTATTGCTGCCCCCATCCTTTCGAGCTGTAACAACAATGTTTTCAGTATTCTCAAGAACCCTCGACCACTGCTGTGCAATTTTTCTCTGAAATTCTATGTCATCCGCGTGCCCTTGAGGGATATAGAATTTATCAATGTCGGTTTGACTGAACTTTGAATATTTTAATTCTTGYGACATCGCGCCAATAAGCTCAATCCAAGTATGGTCGCGATCCTGGCTAGGCGGAAGAGATAGCAGAGCATAATATTTATGCCAGAGCGCTTTGATATTTTTGTTGTCAGCATACACTACATCGATAGTATTTAGTGCTTGGGCGACTTGCTGGGAAATTAGAAGCCCTTTTCTCTCCGCGACAAGAGTAAGGAATAATTTACGCTTGGCTTCCAGTTTGTCTTTCCTTGTTTGAAACCAGAGTGTAAAAACGACTCCCGCGAGTGGCCCGGCAAAAATGGCGATTGCCGTGACCCAAAGCTGAAGTTGCGCTAATTCTAGTTGGGCTTGAGCTAGTGCTTCTGGTGTCATGTAAACTCTCCCCATCAAGGCAGTGGTCCGATGTGCGAACGAGACCTCATTATCCTTATAGTTGATCCCGCAAGGATGTTCAAGGATTGCAATCTATGAACTTTTAGTCAATTCTTGGTCTTTCTCATACTCCTTAGATAACCAAACGTTAGAGTTCTACATGACATACTCACTCGCGGTCGCTCAGAAACATTTCTACTCATGGGCGGCCTGTCGTGCGGCGCAGGCGGGTTCCGCGAAGGCTCGGCGGAAGGAGCTCCTGGGCGCACTCCAACGCAGCGGCGCCATTGAGTACCTGACCCAGAAACCAGCTCCAGCACCGACGGCGGAACAGTTTGATGCGTTATTTTACAATTGGGTCGAGCGAGCTATCGCTTTTCTAAAGACAGAGCATCAGAAGGAAGTCAGCTTCGGTGTTTTGGCAAAGTTGATCTCAGTTTATTTGAAAGGCGCCTGGGTCCTTCACAGCAGCCAAAATTGCAGACTTGCCAGCCAAATCCACCCTCCCATCGATAGTATTCTTCTTCAAGCAATAGACTCAGTAAAAGGTACAAAACTGAGCAAGCAATACAAGTGGCAAAATTTAGACCGCACGCAATATGAACAACTTATTCAAAGTATCCGCAGTATTGCCAGCAATGGTCCGTTGTGGCAAATTGAAGAGCACTGGCAACCCTAGGTATATTGTACTTTCCAACAAAAGAACTCGTCGGCCGGATTGACCCTCTGATGTAAAACCTTATTGCTGTTGGGCGCATGAATGGCCGCTTCAACTGAAATAGGGGCTGATTTATATCTTGGAAATAAATCAGTCCGCTTTTTATTGAACTCCGCCTAAAAATCTTCTGTCAGGATCTACCTTTATATCAACTTTATTCAGCGCAGCATTTTAGGCAGCAACACGCTAGATAGTTGACTCTTATCCACTTCTAGAAGTCCACGTAGACATGAAGCTTCCCAACCATACTCCAAACTCGCATCACACATTGTTTCCAAGTCTTCCAAGATAACTGATTTCCAGTCGGCGACGCCTTTCCTCTTAACTCGCGCTGCAGTCTTACTAATTTGTACCATCGTAGCCCGCTTGAATGCAGAAAGATCCACACACATATTGATATGAGCCCAGATTCGATCCCCTTCATTAACTGTGAATATTTGACTATTGAAACCTATCTCGAACTTTAGAACAGACTCCGAGGTATCGAATTGTGTCACCAGCCTTAATTTTTTCAGCATGTCCTCATCAAATATCGGATGCAGTAACTGATGTTTCACGCCGTTTGCGTGCTTACTGCCCCGCTTTTGATTACACGAACTACAAGACGGAACAAGATTTAAGCTGAATACGGAAAACTCAGGGAACGGTGTTTTTGGCAAATAATGCTCAACCGTCCCTAGTGCTGAGTTCCCGCACATAGGACATGAGCCAAGTAACTCAGATCGCAGTAGCGGAATCCAATCCAGCCCGAATTTTTTAGCCGCGTTCGTATAGGCTGCGTGCAAACAATTTTGTTGCGTCGTTGACAAACCTATCGCTTTCAAGTGGGGTGATCCAGAGGTTACGACGTAACCTTTGTAAGCTTTCTCTATTTTCGCGTAGGTTCCGTGCAAATCTCCATAGCCATTTGTGAGTGAGTTAAGGTTTTTCAAATCATCAATCGGATTTACATGACTGAACGGTTGCATGATCAATCATACTCCTCCGGATTGCTCATTCGATCCTTAATCTCCATCAACATGTCAACATTGAAAATATCTCGATACTCAACCAATATTTTCTCAAATGACATATTCGTTCTAGAAATAGCTTCACTTACCTTTCGGTGATAGGCGTCTACGGTGCTATCACCAAAAACAGCCAAAGAAATCTCCGCAACGTTCGCACCCAAAGTTTGGAGATACGGCCGACTAATGGATGCAGTTCTACCGTTTCGCTCTAGAATATGCACGCAATGGGTTGGAACTTCGCGCACAACGTAGGCAGAATGCGTGGCGATTATGGCAATTGACGACGTCCGCTCCAGGATATTGTAAAGAAGCATCATATAATCACTTACGAGATTTGGATGGAGATAGGTCTCCGGCTCATCAATAATCAGCAGCGTACCTTCACCAGCCATATTGAGAAAATGCAGTGCAAAATGGAACATGCTGCGTTGTCCACTGCTCAAATCGATTACTTTGCTTTCGTTAGCAGTTAAAAAACCAGGCTCCCGCGCAGTATCGATAGTCCCGAGAACATCCAAGGTGCGCTGCTCACCATTTATCTGATTAACGAAACTCCAGCCATTGCCATCTTTATCTTTTACGCAGGAGTTTCCAGGGCAATCCGCGGTAACTGGTATAGCTAGCAAATGCATTGGCATGAACCCAGACAGCGCATCGTTGAAAATTTTACTTTTCTCCCGCGCGAACTGGTCATCCGTAAGCCTTAACAAGGTAACCAACAAATAAGAAAGGTTTTGATGAAACTCCTCACTTTCTTTCTTGGAGGTCGTATTGAAAGCATGATACTCAAAGCTTCCGAGTTTGCTGAAGCGGGGTAAAGCAGAGGAAGGGTCTGAATAGTAGGATACCACCCGATTAAATCTAAAGCCTTTCGGGGTGTTCAATGTGGATCCATCAAACCTCTCTACCATTCCCTTTTCTGAAAATAAAATTGTGGGTGGGCCGACACACTCATTATTCGAGACGGAAGCGGCCTCAACAGCAAGCCGCGCTAGCAGATTAGTTTTACCTGTACCATTTACACCTATTAGGCAGTGAACCCTGTCATCAAAATATTTATGCTCGCGAAAACTTACATCAAGATTTATAAAATTGTCTGTTCCAGGAAGCAAAGTACTGAAACTAAATGGAACTTTTGCATCTCCCATGGGAGGCTGGACGAAAGCATTAGCAGCACCATTAATCAGGGATAAATAGGCGTCCTGATAGCGAAGAATGCCGAGTCTGAATGGCTCCGCCTGGATAACATGAGTATAACTTTCTATGCCAGCATAGCGGCAGTAAGATACTTCATGCAATGCCTCTAGCACAAATTTATAAGCCTCTATAGAGAGCTGGCGGGCCAAATCCCTGTACTCCATAGGGTTAGCCAGCAAACTTACAAAACGCCGAATCTCGCCCCGAGGTGCGCCGGAGAGATAGCCATAAGGCTCTTGTGTTTCAATATTCAACGGAATTACAAATCCGCTGAGAATGATAGTCCTACCTTTGTAGTTAAAGTGCATCGACGCGTGGTAGTTATATCCGAAATCATTCCAGCCAGCCTTTGAGGGGCCTATATATATGTATTTATCAAGACCTTCGGGTACTTCCTCTAGCTTAATAGTCCATGACATGCCTTACTCCTTTCCGTGTTCTCGCAACCTTGAATGGCCGCGATACTAGCACTTTGACACTTAAGAGTGGCACCTGATCAAGCAACCACAGGACGAGAGTGATGAGAGCAGCTTCACTGGCAAATGTAAAAGCTGGTTTGGATAGTCTGAATCGCCCCGGGGTCCATGGACGCATCTGAATGACCGCTTCTGGTCGTCAGCGGACGGTTGCGAACGTCCGCTTTTGGCCGACAGCAGTCGTTTGTGAGCGGATATCGCCTCATCCAAGACATGCAAACACTCACCCGCTATTGCCCAAGACGCAGTCCATCGATGACCCACCGCTTGATGAACACACATTTTCAACCCATCGGCACCGCAAACACCGCACTGGCCCGCGCAACCGTACGCTCCCCAACATGCAAACTAACAGCAGCAAACGCCAGTTGCCGGCCTTTTTTCGAGTACTCCAAACGGACTTCCAGCCACTCGTTCATCTGCACGGCGCCGAGATAATCCAGGGTCATGCTCGCCGTGATCAATGGCTGTGGAGGGTCGCTGGAAAACGCCATGGCGTAACCCATCCCGACATCGGCCAACGTTGCCAATACGCCGCCATGCAAGGTGCCACGGCCATTCGCATGGCGTGAGTCGGTTAACAAACCCAGTTCCAGTTGCAGCCCGCTGCCCCTCGCGTAGATCGGGCCCAGCAAATCAAGCAACGGGCTGCTGCGGGTAAACGCGGTGAAACCTTCAGGAATTGCGATGGCGTCCATGGTCCCTCCTGGTGCCGGTGACTCACCGGCTTCATTGACCTTAATGGGAGGGTTTATTGGCAATCGTCTGATGGGGCAAGAACTATACGGATGCGGAATCTCCAGTGATCAACTGTCGAAGCAGGACCGACCGATCATCCCGTGGACGCCAGATCGCCACGTTCCATCATTCGAACACTGGCAAACGTCGATTCGTTGCGCGCTTGGTCGAGCGTCGTCAGCGGTTTGATTGTTGACGGCTGCGCTACCGGTTTGCGACTCATCTCAGAGCCGGAGCGCTCATCACTCGGCGGCACGCCAAAATGCTCGCGGTAGCATTTGGAGAAATGCGGTGTTGAGACGAACCCGCACACGTACGCCAGCTCAACGATCGACAAGGACGTCTGTTTGAGCAGTTGTCGTGCGCGAATCAGCCGCAACCGCAAGTAGTAGCGCGACGGCGTGCATTGCAGGTATTTCTGAAACAGCCGCTCCAGCTGTCGACGTGACAGGTCGACGTATTCGGCCAGGTTATCCAGGTCGATCGGCTCCTCAAGATTGGCCTCCATCAACGCCACCACTTCTTGCAACTTGGGCTGATGCGTGCCGACCACATGCTTGAGCGGTACGCGTTGGTGATCCTGCTCATTGCGGATGCGTTCGTAGACGAACATCTCGGAGATGGCGGTGGCCAGTTCACGACCATGATCGCGCGCAATCAGGTGCAGCATCATGTCCAGCGGCGCGGTGCCGCCGGAGCTGGTGAAGCGGTTGCGGTCGAGGGTAAACAGACTGGTGCTGACATTGACGCGCGGAAAAGCTTCCTGCATCGCCGCCAGAAATTCCCAGTGCACGCTGCACTCGTAGCCGTCGAGCAACCCGGCTTTGGCGAGCGCCCAGCTACCGGTGCACACCCCGCCCAAGCGCTTGGACTGTCGCGCCAAGGCTTGCAGCCACGTCGTGTGCTCGCGGGTAATTGCGCTCTGGATGCCGACGCCACCGCAGACGATAACCGTGTCGGCCACGGAGGGATTGCTCCACGACCCATCCGGGGTGATCGGCACGCCATCGCTGGCCCAGACCGCCGCGCCATTGGGGCTGAAGGTATGCCAGCGATACAGCGTTCGCCCCGTCAGTTGATTGGCCATGCGCAAGGGCTCGACGGCGGACGCCAATGACATCAGGGTAAATTTGTCCAACAGCAGAAACCCTACGGATTGGGTTGCACCGTCGGCTACGGAGGGGATCGATGACATCATGGCCTCATAAAAATCGGTCGCGACGCAGGCGTCTGCCATTCCCTCCGACATACGTGGAGGGAGTATCAGGTTTGGCGCAACCGCCTACCCCACCGACGTGACCCTCGCCGCTGGCGCGGGATGACGCGACGTCAACAGGCCAATGAAGGAAATCGCCAGCGCCAGGCCAATGGTTGTGGTGACTTCAGTGCGGTGTTGCGGGGTGATCATCATCACCGCCAGCGCGGCGCAGATGAATACGATCACCAGCCATGTCAACCAGGGAAACAGCCACATGCGGAAGGTCAGCTCGACGTTGCGCTGTTGCAATATCCGCCGCATGCGCAACTGCGACACCGCGATGGCGAGGTACACCAACAGGGCAATCGCTCCGGAGCTGGCCAGCAGGAATTCAAACAGCCCGGCAGGCATGAAGTAGCTCCACACAGTGATCGACGCACCGAGCACGGTGCTGGCGATGACCGCTGCGCGCGGCACACCGTCAGAAGAGGTCGCCTTCAGCGCTTTCGGTGCATCGCCACGCCGGCCCAGCGAGTACAGCATCCGCGAAGCAATGTAGATCGAGGAGTTCATGCAACTGGCCACGGCAATCAGCACGACGACGTCGACCATGAACTTAGCGTGGGGAATGTTCATGATTTCAAGAGCGCGCTGATAAGAGCCGACCGAGGCCAGCAACGGATCATTCCAGGGCACCACGGAGATCACCACGAAGATCGACAGCAGGTAAAACACGCCAATGCGCCAGATCACCGAACGGGTGGCCTTGGCAATGTTTCGCGACGGGTCATTCGATTCGGCGGCGGCGATGGTCACCGCTTCGGTACCGATGAAGCTGAACATGATGGTGATGAACGCACCGACCACCGCTGACAAGCCGTTGGGTGCAAACCCACCGTGCTCGGCCATCAACCCACTCAAGCCGCTGACTTCACGATCCGGCACCCAGCCCATCAACACGGCAAAACCGACGCCGATAAAACCGATGATCGCCACGACCTTGGCCATGGCGAACCAGAACTCGAATTCACCGTACTTGGCCACGCTGAACAGGTTGGTCACCACCAGCGCAATGATTGAGCCCAACGCGAACAGCCAGGCATCGACCTGCGGAAACCATTGGTTCAGCACATGGCCGGCGGCGAGCGCTTCGATGGGAATCACCAAAACCCAGAACCACCAGTACAACCAGCCGATAGTGAAGCCGGCCCAGCGTCCGATGGCCTGGTCGGCATAGGTCGAAAAAGAGCCAGTGTCGGGGTTAGCCAYCGCCATCTCGCCGAGCATGCGCATGACCAGCACAACGAGCAAACCGGAGAACAGATAAGCCAGCAGAACCGCCGGCCCCGCCGCCGCAATGGCATGTCCTGAACCTACGAACAATCCGGCGCCGATAATCCCGGCAATGGACAACATAGTGACGTGACGAGGCTTGAAGCCCTGCGCCAATTGGCTACTCGAATCCGTTGAGTTCGGGCTGATCATTGGTTTTTTTATTCTCTGCTGAACGACATTCTAGCGAGTTGACCAAGGCAATCGAGCACTGTCGTTGCCTGCCGAGCCCCCCGAAAGAAGCCCCCTTCAACCGCCGCAGTTCTTATCAACCCCATGATCTGGATGGGATTATTTTGATGTGAAGACGCGTCACCTTACCCGGCCTGTCAGATGATTCAGTAGCCTGATTGCGTCATGGTTGTGTCTGATATCGACATATCGAAACCAATCGGTCGCAATGAATACCGATAAGTCACCCAGTATCTGACGACAGATACCCTCATCTCGCCCTCACCTCCCCGCACACCCCGGCAACGTAAACACCACACGCGCCCCACACGGCGCGTTCGCCTCCGCCCACAAGTGACCGTCATGGGCTTCGATGATCGACCGGCAGATCGACAACCCCATCCCCAACCCGGTGACTTTGGTGGTGTAGAACGCGGTGAAAACCTCCTCCACCTGATCGCAGGCAAATCCCGGTCCCGAGTCGCTTACGACAATCCGCACGTCTTTCCCGACAGACTCGCTGACAATGATTAACCGACGCTCGCCCTCCTCGATCACCGCCATGGCCTCCAGACCGTTGATGATCAGATTGAGCAGCACCTGTTGCAGCTCGACGCGGTCAACCAGCACGGCAGGCAAATCGTTGACAAGGCGCGTGGTGACCGCCGCGCCATAGCGGGCCGCTTCACCCCGGGTAAACCCGACCATCTCGCCCACTACCGCGTTGAGGTCCACCGGATGTCGTTGCGGCGGTGTTTTGCGGATCAATGCGCGGATACGTCCGAGCACGTCGGCCGCGCGGTTACCGTCGTTGATGATGCGTCTGAGGCCCTGTTCAACTTCATCGGTGTTCGGCGGTTGCGCGCCGAGCCAGCGCAACGCCGCGTTGGCATTGATCACGGTGGCGGCGATTGGCTGGTTGACTTCATGGGCAATGGACGCTGCCAACTGGCCCATGGTCGCCACGCGATTAGCGTGGGCCAGTTCCGCTTGTACCTGGCGATATCGGCGCTCGCCTTCGCGCACTTGCTCTTCGGCCTGTTTGCGTTCGCTCAGGTCAAGCACGAAGGCCACGCCCTGCTGCTGACTGGCTTCGAATGCGGCCAGACCGACGATCACCGGCAGGCGAGTGCCGTCCTTGCGGATGTATTCCTTCTCGAACGGCTGGGCGCGCCCGGTGCGGATTGCCGTCGCCAGCGCGGCTTCACTTTTCATGCGCAGTGGCGGCGGTGTCATGTCGCGCCAATGCACCCTGCCTGACAGCAGATCGTCGCGCTCGTAACCGACCATGCGCAGGAACGCGTCGTTGGCCTCAATGATTTCACCGTCGACACTCCAGACGATGATGCCGATGATATTGGCGTCGACCAACCGGCGAATCCTCGCCTCGCGCTCGGCGACGTCTCGATACAGCCGCGCGTTGTCCAGCGAGATCGCCGCCTGCGAAGCCACCAATCGCAATACGGCAATGCGCGCCGGACTGAACACACCCGCAGATAGATTGTTCTCCAGGTACAGCGCCCCGGCAATCCGGCCCTGATTCATCAACGGCAGGCACAGGATCGAGCGAGCGCCGCGTTGATGAATGTACAGATCAGCGGCAAATGCCGGATCGGCGACGGCATCGTCCAGACACAGATTTTCACCGGTGCGCAGGGTCTGGTAGAGCACCGATTCGGCCAGCATCGATGAACTTACCGGCTCATGGCAAAGCAGCGCGCTGTCGTCACCGACACTGGTTTTCGCGTCGATATACGGCGCCTCGCCTTCGATCAGAATCAGCCGGCCATGCTCGGCGCCAGCCTGTTCGATAGCGGTGCGCATGACCATTTCGATCAGTCGATCCAGCACGATCTCGCCTGAAACGGCCTGGGACACCTTGAGAACCGTGGCCAGATCCAGATGCTCGACCGGGGTGGCGATGGTCGCAGTCGGACCGGGCACCGTATCTTCATTGCGCAGATAACGGTGCTGTAGCTCCAGTTGCCGCACCTTGCCCTCTGCCCCCCAGCGCAAGTAACCGTAGCGCGCATCTTGCAGGTACAGGCGGGCGATTTTGCTCAGACCACGGGCACTGTAGAACCGCGCTGCGAGTTCGTTGGCCAAGGCTTCGACATGCACAAAGCCGTTGTCCCTGGCCAACTGAATCGCTTGCTCGTACAGCATCTCGGCTTCGATCAACTGCCCGGTGACCCGAGCGATTTCGGCTGCGACCAGCGCCGTCTGACTGGCGAAGGTTTCCGCACACTGTTGCGCCCAGGTTTGCAGTTGATCGTGGTGCTCGCCCAAGCGTTGCAATCGGTCGGTATCGGCTTCGCCGTGGGCAGCCAACGTTAACGCTGCGTAAAAGTGAAATTCGGCCTCTTCAAAAAACGAGGAGATCACCCACAACAGTTCCCGGGCCTGCGCCGCGCAATCGGCGGCCGCTGCGTAATCCCCGGCCAGATAACGCGCCTGCAACTTGCGCACCCAGTACTTGCCCCGAGCCAAGGCCAGGTCCGGAGCAGCGAGGTTCGCCTCAAAGCGTGTCTCATCGAATTCTTCATCATTGAAACTGCCAAACACCGGGGTCTGCCCTCGCAACATGCGGATCAGTGCCCGTTGGCAACTCATGAAACTGATCACCAGACCGAAGCGGATTCTTTGCGAGTAAGCCAGACCCGTTTCAGCCTGCACCTGCACTTCCGCCAGCGGCTCGCCAATGAACAGCAAGTCGGAAATCAGGCTATTGCCAGCGTAGGCTGCATAGGGCAAATCGCCGGTGCGGTTGCCGGCGCTGAGCGCACGCCGCAGCAATTCGCGGCACTCGCGCACCGGGCGCATCCAGCGCACCACGAAGATCGAAAAGCACAGGTAGGTACGCGCTTCGTATTGCGCAAGGCCACGGCGGTCGACCAGATCGCAGCCCAAGCGGCCAAAGCGGTAACCGCTGGCATAATCGCCGAAGCGCCGCCCGGCAACCCGCACAACATTGGCGTAGAGCATGCAGGAGGCGTCGCAATTACCGTGCTCCAGGCTCAGGTTAACGGCTTTGCATATGGTCAGGCAGGCGAGGTTCGCATCGGACTGCAACGCCGGGGCCAGCAGTTTGCTCAACGCTTCCAGTGTCACCAGCGTGGCCGGATCCTCCATCAGTGGCAGGTCGATCAACTGCTCGATGCTGCGCTCACCCAGTTGCCTCCAGATCTGTTGGTATTCGGCGCGCACCTGCTGATCGTCCGGATGCGCCGTCCAGTCGATGCCGACCTGACGTAAATACGTCAGGCACACATTCACCGCACGGTCACTGCGGTCGAGCAGCAGGCAGACATCCATCAACAAACAGGTGACTGCCGCCCGCTCTACCGTGGTCTCGACGCGCTCGGCCAGGGCAGTCAGGCGCGCATCGGCCAGTGCCAGTTGCCCAGTGAGAAATTCGCACTCGGCGCGGTTCAGCTCCAGAGCAAACCCCAGTTCATGGCGACGGTCATCACCGTGCTCGCCGAGCAACGCAGCACCCGTGCCCAAGTAGCTCAATGCTGAGGTGTAAGCGGTCGAAGCCTTGGCACGCTGACCTGCGAGCAGGTTGAATTCGGCCAGCTGTTCGCGTTCGGCCCGCGCGCTGATCAGACTGGCGCCGCGATTGAGTTGCCCGACGATTTCGAAGATCGCGTCTTCACGCCCCTCCGCTGGCGTCTGCAGGGCGAGCAAACGGCCGATACGCAGATGAGTTTGCGCACGTTCGGTTTCCGCGGTTAGTGAGTATGCCGCCTCGTGGATACGGTCATGGACAAACGCACAAGTACCGTCGTGAAACTCCACCAGTTCCTGGCGCACCGCCGGCCACAGCGCCGCGTGCACCCGCGCCGTCGGCAGGTCAAGCACGGTGGCCAGCGTATCAATGCGCGCTACGTTGCCCAGGCAGGCCAATTGTTGCAGGGCCTGACGCGTGTCCAACGGCAGACGCGCCAGTTTGCCAACCATCAGATCGACCACGTTATCGGTGTAGCCCTTGGCGTTGATGAGTGCCAGATCCCAGCGCCAACGGTTGAATTGGTGGTCGTAGATCAGCAGCTGTTCTTCGGCCAACGCGTGAAGAAACTGGATGACGAAAAACGGATTGCCGCCGGTCTTTTCCAGCACCAGGCGCGCCAGGGCAACGATGCTCGCGGGTGGGCAGCGCAGGGATTCTGCGATCAGTTGCTCGATGTGCACGCTGGCCAGCGAGGTCAGGCAGATCTCGTCGATATGCACGCCGCCATTACGCAGCACTTTGAGTTTGCCGCTGAGCGGGTGGTCGGCATCGACCTCGTTATTGCGGTACGCGCCCACCAGCAGCAAATGCCCAAGCTCCGAGCGGGTCAGCAGATCTTCGAGCAGATCGAGGRTCGCTGCGTCGAGCCATTGCAGATCATCGAGAAACAGCGTCAACGGATGTTCCGGCCGAGCAAACACACCGATGAAACGCTGCAACACCGCCATGAAGCGCTGCTGCGCCTGCTGCGGTTCAAGCTCCGGCACCGCTGGCGGTTCACCGATAATCAACTTGAGTTCCGGGATCAGCTCGGTCATCAACCGTGCACTCGGTGACAGTGCCTGCAACAACGCCGCACGCCAGTCAGCGAGCACCTCGCGACGCTTGCCCAGCAGCGTTCGCACCAATCCTTGAAAGGCCTGGACCAGCGTCGCATAGGGGATGTCGCGCTTGTACTGATCGAACTTGCCAGCGGCGAACAATCCCCGCGACGGCACCAGCACTTTGTGCAGTTCACTGACCACCGAGGATTTACCAATGCCGGAGTAACCGGACACCAGCACCAGCTTCGGCGAAGGAGCCTGCACCACCTGGGCGAAAGCATCGATCAGGGTTTGCACTTCGCGTTCACGACCGTAGAGCTTTTCCGGGATCAGCAAGCGATCGATCGCGCCCTGCTCGTTCAACGTGAACACATCGATCCGCCGCGCCCGACGCCAGTCGTCCAGACAACGACGCAAGTCATGTTCGACGCCGGCGGCGGTTTGGTAGCGCGCTTCGGCGGTCTTGGCGAGCAGTTTCATGACTACCCGCGAGAGCATCAACGGCACCGTGGCCACGCGTTCGCATGCAGGCATCGGTTGCCGCGCAATGTGGCAATGCACCCACTCCATCGGGTCGTTGGCGTTGAACGGCAGCGAGCCGGTAAGCATCTGGTACAGCGTCACACCAAAGGCATACAAATCGCTGCGCGAATCGATCGAACGATTCATTCGACCGGTTTGTTCCGGCGCCATGTAGGCCAGGGTCCCGGCAATGGTTTCTGGCGGCGCGGGGGCCTGACGTTCGCGCGGCAGTCGCGAGGCTAGACCGAACCCCATCAACCGGGCTTGTCCGTCATGGCAGTTGACAAGGATGTGCTGCGGTTTGAGATCCTTGTGCACCAGCCCGCACAGGTGCAAACGGCCAAGCGCTACGGCTATGTTGATTGCGTGCAACAGGCAGGTTTCAGTGTCCAGCGGCGTGATCAGCAGACGCGACAGCGGCTCGCCGCCGGGGTCGTCGAATAACAAGTGCGTGGTTCCGCCCGCGCGTTCAAGGGCTTGCGGTTGCAGCGCCCATTCATTGTGCAGAGCGTCTTTGAGGCCGTATTCATGCGCCAGCCGGTCGAGGGTTGCGGGCAAAGGCTGAGCGATTGCCGGACGCACTATCAGCACGCTGGCGCTCTCCCCCTGTCCTCGTTTGCGGGAGAACACCCGCTCGCCGTCGTCCCACAAAATCTGTTGTTTGCTGGCCATCGGAGTCGACACCGTCAAAGGGGTTTCTGTCACGCGCTGAAGCTCGGTTCAGCTTGTCCGCCGCGCCGGCTCGATGCCCAGCGATTCGGCAATACGCACCAGATCGGCGACCGAACGTGCAGCGAGTTTCCTCATGACCTGCCCGCGATGGACTTTCACCGTCACTTCGCTGAGGTTGAGTTGCGCGGCGATCTGCTTGTTCATCAGCCCGCCAATGACGAAACCGAGCACTTCGCGCTCACGTGCCGTCAATGTTTCGTAGGCTTGACGCAACGCCGCGCCGGATTGTTCGGCGAGCAGTCGCGCACTGTCGCGGGCCAAAGCACTGGCCACCGCATCGAGCATGTCCTGATCACGAAAAGGCTTGGCCAGGAAATCCACCGCGCCGGCCTTCATCGCCTTCACGCTCATGGCGATATCGCCGTGACCGGTCATGAACACGACGGGAATGCGCAGGCCGTTTTTTTCCATTTGCTCCTGAAAGGTCAGGCCACTTTCACCGCGCAAACGCACATCGAGCACCAGACAACCGGGCACGTCGCGTTTGGCCGAAGCGAGGAAGTCTCGGGACGTTTCAAAGGTCTGCACCTGCAGGCCGATCGAACGCAGCAAACCGTCGAGGGCCTGACGCATGGAGGTGTCGTCGTCGACCACATAAACCACCGGTTCCCTCAGCACGGACGGGGCTGCGCTGGGGCTGGAATGCGACCACAGGGTCATCGTGAGTCCTCGGCGAGATCGCAACGTGTGCGATGTGCAGGTGAATAAATCTAGTCCATGATGGCGAACGCAGCCAGAGGCCAGCCAAACGGTCGCGCAGCAGGCTAGCAGTCGACGCGCATTGCCGACAGGCCAGAAACCCCTGAAAATCGGCCATGCCCTTTCCCCTCCTTCTTCAGCCGTTTGAACAGGCAGGATTTCAATGTCCAGCATTCCCTTCACCGCTACGCCCGAACCGCGCGACGTGGTGTTTATTGCCTACCCGCGAATGAGCCTGCTCGACCTCAGTGGCGCGCAAACGGTGTTCTGGGCCGCGAGCAAAGCCTTGGCCGAAAGATGCCAACCCGGTTATCAGTTGCACACCGCCAGCCTTGAGGGTGGTTTGGTCAATACCGTTGAAGGTTTGGCCGTGGACACCCGAGCGCTGCGCGAATTGGACATTGCCGCGCTGCACACCCTCGTCGTACCCGGCGCACCCGATATCTGCCAGACCCTCGACGAGCACGCCGAACTTACCGCGTGGTTGCGGCGTAATGCCCCTGTCGCGAGGCGAGTGGTGTCGGTGTGCAGCGGCGCTTTCCTGCTGGCCCAGTCCGGTTTGCTCGACGGCTGCCGCACCGCCACGCACTGGGCCATGTGCGACAACCTGCGCGAGCGCTTCCCGGCGATCGACGTGGATGCCGATGCGATCTTCATCCAGCAGGGCAAGGTCTGGACCTCGGCGGGGGTCACGGCCGGTATCGATCTGGCCTTAGCGCTGGTCGAGGCCGATTACGGCCGCGAGGTGGCGTTGCAGGTTGCCCGCGAGCTAGTGGTGTACCTCAAGCGCCCCGGTGGTCAGGCGCAATACAGCACATTGCTGCAAGCGCAGGTGCAGGACAGCCCGCAGTTCGACCCGTTGCACTTGTGGCTGATCGATCACCTCGACGATCCGAAGTTGACTGTAGAGCGACTCGCCGAACAGGCGAAAATGAGCCTGCGCAATTTCACCCGCGTCTACAAGCAGAGCACCGGGCGCACGCCGTCCAAAGCCATCGAACTGTTCCGCCTCGAAGCGGCCAGGCGCATGCTGGAGAACTCGGCGCACACCATCGACAAGGTTGCGCGTCTTTGCGGCTTCGGTGATGAAGAGCGGCTGCGCGCCTGCTTCCAGCGTCACCTGTCGATTTCACCGCGCGACTACCGCAGCCGCTTCAGCCGCGAAGGTTGATGCCGAAAACCGCTGACGCTCAAAAAGTCTCCACGGACTATACCTAGGTATAGTTTTGCGCCGGTGCCGACGGCGTATGGTGCAAGAACGACAGGAGTCGCGATATGTGCCCGTCCGGCCAGGGAGCCCTATGCAGCATAAGGTTGTCATTGCGGTGGTTGACGACGACGAGGCCATTCGCGATGCACTCGCAGGTTTGCTTCGCGCCTTCGGTTATCAGGTGTTCACCTATCCGGGCGCGCAGGCATTCCTTGAGTCAAAAAGCCCGGCGCAGACACACTGCCTGATCTCCGATATCCAGATGCCTGGCATGAGCGGCCCGCAACTGCACGAAGCATTACGCGCACAAGGCTGGCGCATTCCGGTGATTTTCGTCACCGCCCATCCCGAAGAATTCCACACCCGCGCGCCCGGCGTCATCGCTTGTCTGCCCAAACCCTTCCCGCCCGACACCCTTCTCAACCACATCGACTTTGCCCTGAACCGTCCTCTGTAGCGTGTTCGATACCTTCGTATACCGCCCTTCGCCCCATGCGTAATCCGCACACACCGATGGACAACTGCGCCCGCAGCGCCCACGCCATAGCATTGATTTCGACAGCGGACGATTAAGCGCCATGCAGTACGGCAAGCAGTTTGCGGCGGCCAGTGATCATCACGCCAGTGTCGGAAAAAACTCGGGTTATCCATCCATCAGCATCAGGGAGCACATTATGAAACAGCAATTATTGGTGATCGGTGCGGGGTTCGGCGGGCTGTGGAGCACGTTGAGCGCCGCGCGTTTGCTGGATATGCATGACCGCCACGATGTGGAGATCACACTGCTCGCCCCGCAAGCCGAACTGCGCATCCGTCCGCGCTTCTACGAACCCGATGTCCACAGCATGTACGCGCCGCTGGATGCGCTGCTCGCTGCCGTGGGTGTGCGTTTCGTCAAAGGCACCGCCGAGAGCATTGACAGCCAGGCACGCCGTGTCGGTTATCGCGATGAGGCCGGTCGCCCGGGTGAGCTGACTTACGATCGCCTGGTGCTGGCCAGCGGCAGTCAACTGGCGCGTCCGCCAGTGCCGGGCCTGAAAGAGAATGCGTTCGACGTCGACCAGATCGAGTCGGCGGCACGCCTGGAGCGCCACCTGCACGCGCTGGCCAGCCAACCGGCCAGCGCCGCGCGCAACACCGTGGTCATCGCCGGTGGTGGCTTCACCGGTATCGAAACCGCGACCGAAATGCCGAACCGTCTGCGCGCCATTCTCGGCGAGCTGCAAGACATTCGAGTGATCATCGTTGATCGCAGCAAAGACATCGCCGCGACCATGGGCGACGGCATCCGTCCGTCCATCATCGAAGCGTCAAAAGAACTGGGCATCGAGTGGATCATCGACGCCACGGTCGCCGCCGTGGATGCCAACGGCGTCACCCTCGCCGACGGTCGCCACATCGAGAGCAATACCGTGATCTGGACCGTGGGTTTCCGCGCCAGTCCACTGACCGAACAGCTCAATGCCGAACGCGATGGCCAAGGGCGTCTGCACGTCGACGGCAATCTCAAAGTGCAAGGTCTTGAGCACGTGTTCGCCGCCGGCGATGTCGCCCGTGCTGCCACCGACGACGTCGGCAATACCTCGGTGATGTCCTGCCAGCACGCGATCAGCCTTGGTCGTCATGCCGGCAACAACGCCATTGCTGATCTGCTTGGCGTGACGCCGACCACCTACCGTCAGCCGAAGTACGTGACCTGCCTCGATTTGGGTGCTTGGGGCGCGGTGTACACCGAAGGCTGGGATCGCCAACTGAAGCTGGTGAAAGCCGAAGCCAAGGAACTGAAGACGCAAATCAACAGTGTGTGGATCTACCCGCCGGCCGCTGACCGTCGCACCGCCCTCGCCGCTGCCGACCCGATGATTCCGGTGGCCTGATCTCGCCCCCATTGTCCAAGAACCGATGTCTTGCCTGATAAAAAGGAGAACACCATGACCATACATCTGGATTCCTTCACCGCCCACAACGCCACCCTGCAAACCCCGACCGAAGAGCTGGTGCCATCGCGTTACGCGCTGCGCCTCGGCAACATCGACGTGATGGTAATCAGCGACGGCGTCCTGCCGCTGCCGACCCAAACCATGTCGACCAACGCCGATCCCGCCGAGCGCGCTGCTTGGTTCAAAGAGATGTATCTGGGTCCCGACGCGTTCGACTGGGCACTCAATGTCCTGGTGGTGCGTAGCGGCGAGCAGGTGATCCTCGTCGACGCCGGCCTCGGCGGACAATTTCCCGGTTTCCCTCGCGCCGGGCAGTTTCCCAAACGCCTCGCGGCGGCCGGGATCGACCTCGCGGACGTCACCGATATTGTCATCACGCACATGCACATGGACCACATCGGCGGCTTACTCGTCGAGACGGTGAAAAATCGTCTGCACGACGACGTGCGCATCCACGTCACCGCCACCRAAGTCGACTTCTGGACCTCGCCGGACTTCACCAGCACCGACATGCCCGCGCCTGTGCCGGACGTGCTGCGGTCCACCGCCAACGCCTTCATCCAGCAATACCAAAGCAAACTGCACATCTTCGAGGACGCGTTCGAAGTCGCCCCCGGCGTGGTCGCAAAACTCACTGGCGGCCACACCCCGGGCCACTGCGTGGTTTACGTGAACTCCGGCGACGAACGCCTGACCTTTGCCGGCGACGCCCTGTTCCCGGTTGCCTTCGACCATCCGGACTGGCACAACGGCTTCGAGCACGATCCTGATGAAGCGGTGCGCGTGCGCGTGCGCCTGCTGCAGGAAGCAGCGGCCAGTGGCGAACTGTTTGTCGCCACACATCTGCCCTTCCCGTCGGTCGGCCGCGTTGCCGTCAATGGCGAGGCGTTCCGCTGGATTCCGGCGATCTGGGATTACTGATTGAGCTAGCGCCACACCGCTTCGCCCGGCCTTGGTCGGGCGAAGTTGTTTTCGCCTGTTACAGATCCGTTCCGGGACAACCGCTACCTTTCCTCCTTTACATGGAACGACGGTCGATCCTTGTTCTCTACCACTGAACCTACAGTGGAGGGATTGACCATGATTGCCCCYGAAACCGGTATGAAACCGGGTGAGCGTTACTGCATTGAAAGCGTCGAGCGCGCGCCGCAATTTCCTGGATTTTTCCTCGATGGCAAGTATTACCTGGGCCCCGAGTTGCAGACGGCCGTCGGCTGGCTTGAAGGACAGAATTTCCTGTATGACCAACTCGATCCCAATGGCGAGCCGGTTTATCCGGGCAGAATCGTTGGCACGATTACCGCGCGGACACTGGAACTGACGGATGGGTTGCGTCTGAGCATCGAGGAAATGCCGTTTCAGGCAGAAGCCGTTTCACCATTGCGGACGTTTGACGAAGTGACCGTTAAAACCCGACCTCTGACGATATCGCAGCGGCACACGACAGCCGGCCGCCAGCCGATGCAACCTTCTGCGCTGTTGGTTGCAGGCGCGGCATTGCTGGTAGGGCTGTGCTTGTTGGCGATCAATCGTTCTGGCGGTCGAGGCAAATAGGCTTTGCACGACGCGGGCGGTGACCGTTTTTTACGGCCCGCGATCAAAGGCTGATTACAGCGCTGGCTTCGCGCATGAAGATTTCCACGGTCTTCGGGCCGATGCCATCGAACTCCGCGAGTCGCTTCTCGAATGCCTGGCGATCAGGGCTTGCCTCGATCATATGGCTGACCTTGCCCGCGTACTCGTCGTTAAGCTTGCGTGCCAAGGCGTGCAGCCGCACGGCAGTGGTTTCGTCGTAACGCACATAATGCGCCTCCCCTAGCATCGCGACCAGTTCACGATGGCTGCACGCAGCCAGTTTGCGCGGCGTATCGCGCCCGTGTTTATCGGCAATCACCCGATACGCTTCGGCGGCGATTTCAGCCTGTATCCGCTTGCCCATCAAGAAGCTCGCGAGCAGCCATTTGAACAAGCCACCGTCATCGTTGTGCTTAAGCTGAATGTTCAAATCCCTGGCGCTGATGGTCTTGTTCACCGCTAACCTCCGGAGTTGAAATCGTGGGGATTTTTCGTCCTTTGCCTGCCTGGTAAGTACTTGATCGTTAGGCTGCCGTCGGTTCCAACCGTTCAAAGCAAAACACCTACCAGCGGCCTGAAACGAACTCCCGAAAATCCTTTGAATTTTTTTCGTCGGCAAAACTCATTTGCGTATGAGCGTAAGGAGGAGCGCATGAGTAACGTCGACATCTTCGTCATCGAATACAAACTTCACGGCCAGCCAAAGTCATTCGTCATCCGCGCGAAAACCATGCGCAACGCTGACGCATGGCACTGGGCAAGTTGCGACGCCGGCATTGCGCCGATTCCAAAACCCGGCAAGCCACCGTTGAAAGTCATCTCCAAACCCCAGGCCGAACGGTTTGGCATCACCGAGGTGAAATGGCGCGAAACGGCGACGGTGGACTGGACGGAGGCTTAGTCATGTTCAAACAGATCGGTAAGATCATCTGGGTGAGGGTGCCGGTGGCTGACGGCGGCGTTTGGCAGTCACCGTGAGCAAATCATCGCTGGCGAGCACTTAAAGGCTCGTCAGCGGCTCATTGAGCAAAATCAGCATTCCGAAAGAGGCCTGCCTTACTGCACATTCAGTTGAAGCAACTCACCACCCTCTTCACTCAGACGCTGCAGATATGCACCGGCGTCAAGCAACTGATAAGGAAAGTAAAGACCTGCCGGAGTCGGCGGCTGACCATCCAGCCCAAGCAATCGCTCCAGCAGCATGGCGACGCTCAGACCCGTCAACGCTGCAGCGCCTGCCGGGTGAACGAGAGCATGCCGGGTGTGCAACGGGCGCCCTTGATGATCCTCACCCAGCAGTTCGATAAGTATCTCGGTCGACATCGGCCGACCGGCGCGCCGCGATGAACTCACTCCGCTGGCGAGATTGAACTGAACATTTGGCGCATCGGTGGCCGCCGCCAGCCCGGTGACATCGATGGACGAGAAGCCGCTGGCTTGCATCGCCGTGCCGTCCAGCGCTCGGAAGCTGACGTTCTTGTCCACCCCTTCGCGCCAGAGGTAATCGCCCTCGCGCCGAGTCAGGGCGGCGGGCAGCATCTTGTTCAGGTGTTCGAAATCCTTGGCCACCGCCGGCCCGCCGCCATCCTGCTCGTCGACCAACGCATCGATGCGAATATCGCGCACCCGGGCAAAGGCCTCGGCGAGGTGCAGCGTCGCAACGGTCGTAGCGCCTACCATCCACTCGTAACCCAGCACGATGGGCGCCGCATCAGGGCGGTGGATGTAGCTCGCGATTTGCGGCGCTATCTCGAAAATGCCGGAAGAAATGCTCAGGTGCGGCACCCGTCGCCTCTGCGCGAAACGCAACCCGGCAAGGGAATGATCCATATAGAAAACCGCTACGGCGCTGACCGGGCGATCACCCAGCCCAAGGTCATCGGCAGCAGGGTCAATGACCACGCCCTGCGCCCCGCCCATTTCCTCGGCGGCTTGCTCAGCCTTGGCCAGGTCTCGGCCGCCGATCAGCAACGGGACGCCGGGATAAGCAGCACGCAACGCTTCGGCAGAACGGTGGCCAATGGCGCCGGAACCACCCAGGAACAAAATCGGGTGAACTGACATGGGTATCCTTCCTCGTCTTTTGGGGTTGTAACCTAGTGTTGGTGCGTGCCCTGTCGTGAGGGTTCCCCGCCACTGCCTGAGCTGGAGAGTGGACCGACGAATGTCATTTTGAACAGCGTGTTGATGAGCCGTGTTTAGGCGTCTTTCATGGTTGTTTAAAAGACACGTCGCGTTACCTGCTTAAGGCTACAACGTCTTGCGCCATTGCCTACGACTACGCCAGAATCCGCCGGCTTGTGCGTCTCAAGGGCCACCGGTAACTTTGTTCGCGTCACTGATTCCCAGTGATCGGGTTTAGTAGCCCGTGGTAAATGAAAGTGCACAAGCGTCCATGAGAAGGTATTCACTTACCTGTACTTGATGGCGGCTGTGCGTAGGGCGCCCTCGGGCGCGCCGGCTTTCTTCTTTTCCCCGGTCTACTAACCTGCGTACAGCTGCCACCCCCTGTTTAGTAGCTCGGAGCGGCGGCCACCCAACAGGAAAAAGAAGAAATGTTCAAGATCACGCCAAACCCGCCGGAAACAGATCCGGCCTCTCCGTACGAATCACCCGACTCAAAGAAATTCCACGAAGCCGCCGAACGCGCCCTCGACCACTACCTCAAACCGGCCGACCGGATAATGGCCACGCCGTACCGACCCAGCACCATGTTCCAGGCCAACCCGAAAACTGCGACAGAGGAATTACTGGTCAATGCCAGTGAATCGCTAGGCTCTGCTTCGGTGATGTTGGGCAACGTGATCGGAATGGTGGAAGGCCCCGCGCGCAAGACCCTTCAGGGCATTGCGCAAGTGGTAATGCTGGGCGAATTGGCGGTAAATCAAGCGCTGGATAATGTTGTGCCGGTGGATTGATGAGTAATCCCTTTGTGGCGGCGTTCTGGCTGCTGTCACAAAGGGATCAGGATTGCATTTGGCGTCGGCTCTCGGCCAAAAGCCGTCAGCTGCAATTAAAACTAAACGGCTACGTGTTTACCCAACTCAATTTTACTGAAGGAGCTTCAAGGCGCGATCAAAGTCGAACAGCTCCACCTGCGCCGCGGCAAGTGCCAGACGTTCCGCCAGCGCTCGATCGAGTGGCCTGTTGCGCAGGGCCGCCAGCACGTCCAAAGCCGCCGTATCTCCTTCGTCCAGAAGAACAATAAGCCTGTTCAGTTGCTCGCTGATTCCCGAGTCGTCCAGCAGGTCACCCTCCGTGGAGGCCAGTGTGTCCGCCTCAAGGTTCGCCAGACTCGCCAGGGTCGGGAGCAAGTAATGCTCGACCTGCATCGCTAGCGCTTGCACGACCTCAGCCGGCTCGTCGTCCTGACAGGCCTGTTCTAACAACGTGCTGGCCTGCGCCACGGCCTTGGCGCCGATGTTGCCGGCGGTGCCGCGCAAGCTGTGCGCCAGTCGTGCGGCAGCAGCAGAATCCGGATCGATTCGTGCGGCCTGGAATTGCTCGGAAAAATCTGTCTGAGTGTCGCGAAACTTGCAGAGCAGACGTAAGTAGAGATCCCGCCGCCCCATGCAGGTGGCGAGTCCCGCCGCCAGGTCAATGCCCTCAAGACGATCTGGCAATCCATCGACCAAACCTGCGTTCAGCGAAGCTTGAGCGGCTCGTGGCTTGATCCATTTTGCCATTGTGGCGAACATGGTTTCGACATTGAGTGGCTTGGAGATATGGTCGTTCATACCGCATTCGAGGGCGCGCTCGCGGTCACCGTCCATGGCGTTGGCGGTCATGGCGATCACTGGCAGAGTGCGAAAGCGCGGTTGCTGACGAATTTTCCGGGTGGCTGTGTAGCCATCCATCACCGGCATCTGGCAATCCATCAGCACGCCATCGAAGTCGTCATCCTCGCCGAGAATATCCAGGGCCTCTTGGCCGTGCGTGGCGAGTCGCAAGCGTATTCCGACACTCTCCAGTAGCTCGCTGGCCAGTTCCTGATTCAGATCGTTGTCTTCGACCAGAAGCAGTCGCGCGCCATTGAGGCTGGCGACGGTGTTGGCATTGTGCAGGGAGCGTTCGCCAGCCCGAGTATCGCTGTGGGTGTCTCTGCCCATCACGACACCGATGGCTTCAAGTAACGAGGACGGCGTGACAGGTTTGGTCAGTACCACCGGCAACTGGATGCCCTGGCGCTCGGCTTCTTCGCGGGCTTCTTCGCGGCCAAAAGCGGTCACCATGATCACCGATGGCGTGCGCATCAGGCTGGCGGAATGCATTCTGCTCACAGCCTCCATGCCATCCATGCCGGGCATCCGCCAGTCCATCAAGACCAGATCGTAAGGCAGCACCTTGTGCTCGGCGTCGGCCAACATGCGCAGCGCCAGGCTACCGCTCTGCGCGACATCCACTTCCAGACCAAAGCTGCGCGCCATGCCTGAAAGGATTTCACGGGCACTGGCGTTGTCATCCACGACAAGCACGCGCATGCCCAACAGCTCGCCAGCCTTGAACATGCGACGCGGCGGAACATTTTGCTGTACGCCGAGTTGTACCTGGAAGTGAAACGTGGAGCCGACTCCCGGTTGGCTTTCAACCCAGATTCGACCGGCCATCAGCTCCACCAGCTTCTTCGAAATGGACAATCCCAGCCCGGTGCCCCCGTACTTGCGAGTGATCGAACTGTCAGCCTGACTGAACGACTGGAACAGGCGTGAACACTGCTCGACGGTCATGCCGATGCCCGTATCGCGCACCCAGAAATGCAGCTGCACGTGTTCGTTGTGAGAAGCAACTTCTTCAACGCCGACCACGATGTCACCGTGCTCGGTGAACTTGGCCGCGTTGTTGCCGAGGTTGATCAGCACCTGCCCCAGACGCAAGGGATCGCCCAGCAGTGCCGTGGGCAGGTCGGGCGGGATCTGAAACAACAACTCCAGCCCCTTGTCCTCGGTCTTCAAGCCGATCATGGCAGCGAAGCTGTCGAGTACATCTTCCAGACGGAACGGGATCTGTTCGAGACTCATTCGGCCGGCTTCGATCTTTGAGAAATCAAGAATGTCGTTGATGATTCCCAGCAGGTTCTCCGCTGATCGGTGGACTTTTTCAATGTAGTTGCGCTGGCGCTTATCCAGTTCGGTACGCAGCGCCAGGTGGCTCATGCCGATGATGGCGTTCATCGGTGTTCGGATCTCATGGCTCATGTTGGCGAGAAACTCGCTCTTGGCCTGCGTGGCCTCCTCGGCCGCAGCCCTTGCCTCTGCCAGTGCGGTTACATCGATGTTGATGCCGGTGGCGCGCAATGGCTTGCCGTCAGGCGTGCGTGAGAAGCGATTCAGCGACCGGAACGTGCGCACCTGCCCATCGTTTTTACGCACAATCCGGAAGTCGAACTCGGCGCGATCATCGCCACTCTGGACGGCACTCTCGAACGTGCTGCTGACCCGCGCCAGATCGTCGGGATGCACCAGTGCCTTCCAGTGCGCCAGCGTACCGCCGAAGCCGCCTGGCTCCAGACCAAACAGGGTTTCGAGTTGGGGTGTCCAATAGTTTGTGCCGCTGACCAGGTCGACGTCGAACAGCCCGATGTCACCGGACTCCTGCGCCAGATTCAGACGATCGCTGGCCGTGCGCAGCCTGGCTTCCATCGCCCTGCGCTCACTGACATCGCGCACCGAGGCGCACACACAGACGCCACGCCCCTCCAGACGCGGTAGATGGGAAAGGCCGATTTCCACGGAAAACAAACTGCCGTTTTTGCGTACGCCGCTCAGATCGTCAAGATCGCCGCCCATCTGCCGGGTTCCGCCGCTGGCAATGAAGCCGTCGCGTAACCTGACATGGCGCTCGCGGGCAGCCTGCGGTACCAGACGCTCGATGCTGGCGCCAATCAGCTCGCCGGGGGCGTAGCCAAACAGGGTATCCATTTGCGGGTTGGTCATCAGGATGCGACCGTCGGCGCCCAGCACCAGCATGCCGTCCGGTGCTGCCTCGATGATGCCGCGGTACCAGGCTTCGGTGGCGCGCAATGCGGCCTGCTGGGCCTCCAGCTCGCTGGCCTGGTGCTCCAGTTGCAAAGCCTGCGCGCCCATTTCGTCTGCCTGACGGCGAGTTTCCAAGAGCAGCGCCTGAGCTGCCTCACTGCGTTCCATAATGGCCATGGCGCCGGCCAACCGGGGCAGGACTTCTTGCAGCAGCAGCGCTTCGTTCTCTTCCAGTTGGCGAAAACCGGCCATTTCCATCACCCCGAGCAGGCGTTCGCCACGCATCACGGGCTGAACCAACAGGACGCTGGCGGGGGCTGCGCCCAACGGCGTGCGCACATGCCAAAACGGCTCCGGTAGATCCTGAAGCTGGCGGGGCTGGCGATCCAGTGCGCACTGGCCAAGCAACCCTTCACCGAGATCAAGTTCAGCGGGGAGCGGGTGAACACTGTCCACCGCATAACCGCCAACCAGGCGCAGGCGTGCCGCGCCTTCATAGAGAACGTAAAGCGCTCCCTGGCACATGCCCAACTGCGGCGCGATGTGGCTGAAAAAAGCCTGGGCCAACTGCTGCGGTGTCTCCGCCTGTTGCAGATCCACTTGCAGGAGCGAGGTGTGGTTTTTGATCCAGCGCTGGCGCTCAAGCTGACAAGCTTCCAGCTGCAGCGTGGCGATGGCACGCGCCAGGTCGCCGGTTTCGTTGCGAAGATCGGTGTGCGGGATGTGACCGTCCAGCTTGCCGGACGCCAATTCGTCCACCGCCACGCGGACGCGATTCAACGGCACGCGAATGGAATAACTGACCAGCCAGGTCAACAGCAAGGCCAGCGTCGACCCACCCAGCAGCAAGATGGACGTAATCGCAGTACTTCGCTCTGCGTACTCCGCCAGGTTCTTCGCTGTATCGTGGATGTCGGCTTCCTTGTTTTTCTCGATCTTGTTGAGCAGCCCGTCGCCGCCCTGTTCCAGCGCAAGAAAATCTTTACTGTTGAGCAACATCAAGGCCTGACCCAAGGAACCCTTGCCGGCCAGCTCCAGTGCCTCATCGCCGTCTTTTTGCAGACGCTTTAATACTATTTCGAATTCCAGCAGGCTGCTGACGCTGCTCTGCCTGCGCAGCGTTGGACGAACCTGCTCCAGCGCTTCGTGGAGTCGCGCCTGGGCGACATCCATCTGGGCTCTGGCGCTGATACGGATGTCTGCGTTGTTGGTCGCGATTGCACGTTGCATGGCGAGCAACAGATGCGGCAACTGCACCCGGACCTCCTGCACATGCTGAATACCTACCAGATCCTGTTGGTACAACTGCTGCATTTCAGTTCTTAGCGAATACTGCGTGCGCAGGCTTTGCACGCCCAATATCAGGATCAATATCAGCAGCGCAGCGAAGCCGATGATCAATTTACTGCGCAGAGACAGGCGCTCGAGCATCTCGAACAGTCTGTTCATAAACGGCCTCTTTCAGCTGGATGTGCAGAGTAATGCGCGGGGTTCAGGGACGTTCGGCAATCTGCTCAAGCAGTGCTAACTGCCTGGCCATGTCCTGGTCGCTGTCGGCAAATCGCTCGGCAATTGCGCGGAACTGCTCGGCATTGGCGAGAAACGCGTCACAGATGTCCGGATCAAAATGCGAGCCCCGGCCTTCGTGGATGATTTTCACCGCCTGCTCGTGAGGCATGCCGGGTTTGTACACGCGGCGGCTGATCAGCGCATCGTAGACATCTGCCACGGCCATTAACCTAGCGCTGATCGGGATATCGTCGGCGGCCACGCCTTGCGGATAGCCACTGCCATCCCACTTTTCCTGATGGCCGTAGGCGATTTCCTTGGCCAAATGAAGGAAATCGACGTTTATGCCTAATTGATCCTCCGCGTGCTGGATGGCGTCACGCCCCAATGTGGTGTGGGTCTTCATGATCTCGAATTCTTCAGCGGTGAGGCGTCCCGGTTTGAGCAGGATGCGATCGGGAATGCCAATCTTGCCGATATCGTGCAGCGGTGCCGATTTGAAGAGCAGCTTGATGCTGTCCTCGTCGAGAAAGTGCCGGAAGCGCGGGTGGTTGCGCAACAGTTCAGCCAGGCGTTTGATGTAGTGCTGGGTACGGCGAATGTGGTTGCCGGTTTCGTTGTCACGGGTTTCGGCCAGCGAAGCCATGGCGTGGATGGTGACATCCTGGATGGCGATCACCTCCTGGGTGCGGCGCTGCACTTCCCGCTCCAGAAACTCATTCTGATTGCGCAGGAAATCGGCAACGGACTTGAGCTTGATTTGGGTCTCGACCCTGGCCATGAGCACCGGGGGGATGATCGGCTTGGTGATGTAATCCGCAGCCCCGAGGCTCAAGCCGCGAATCTCGTCCTCCGTGGCGGTCATGGAGGTGAGGAAAATGATCGGTATATGGCGAATGCGAACGTCGAGCTTGAGCTGCTCGGCAATGTCATAACCGGACAAGCCCGGCATCATGATGTCCAGCAGGATCAGATCGGGAAGCGGGTCGGCCTGCAGAAGGCGTAGGGCCTTTTCGCCGCTGTTGGCGGCCTTGACCCGATATTTGTCCTTCAGCAACTCGGCGATCAACATCAGGTTGTCGGGGGTATCGTCGACCACCAGAACGGTCGCTGATGGATAAACGCCCTGAGTGCTATCCATGGTTGTTGGCTCCCTTGCCAGACAATTAAGGAGTTGGCGCACGTGCACCAGTCTCTTGCTGGCAAGCGTAGCTATAAAAGCTGCAATCGCTAGGCGGAGATCTGTAGGCTGGTTCCCGGCATCAGGTGGATCAACTCTGGATAGAGCGCTCGTAAATTAACGAGCATGGGCTTCAGCGTCCGGTTCAGATAGCGCGATAAAAGCCTTAACGTGCTGGGCGACGGCAAGCAACCCCATTCGATTTGACCGATATCGGATGGCTTGCACACTTCCCGGCACATCAATGATGGTCATTTTTCCCTATTGATTGATCGACGTGCCAAATGCAACGGCTCGGCGAAGGCGCCGGGCCGTGAAGAGCCGTGCTTAGAGGAACGTGAGGACAGCGTTGAACACCAGTGCCGCGACAAAGCCAAGTGGCGCTGCGCGAAACAGGAGCTGCTGGAACAGTGAGCTGCGACTCTGCTCCGTGACACATGAGCCTAATATCAAGCTACCACCAGAGGAGAACGGCGAGATGGAGGTGGCTTGAGCGCCGACGACAATGGCCACAAACAGGATCATCGGATCTAGCCCCAGTGCCGTGGCAAGCGGTGGCACCAACGGGAACAGCGCCGGCGTCACCACCCCCAGCGTGCTGGAGAACAGCGACATGAACGCCGCCACCACACCGAAGACAATCGGCACCATGATCGGCGCAATGCTATTGCCCATCCACGATGCCAGCAAGCCGATGGTCCCGGCCTTGATCGCGACCGAGATCAGCATGCCCACACCACAGATCATGATCAACGTGCCCCAAGGCACAGACGCCATTGCCTTGCGTTCGTCGCCCAGTTTCAGCAAGAGCGCGATCACCGAGAACAGGCTGGCGATCAAACCGATGTCCATCTTCGAATTGATGAAGCTCACCGTGGAATTTTCCGGGAAGACAATTTGCGCGACGGGTGCCGCCAGTACGATCAGCATCATCGCTAACGTCAGCCACAGGGTGATTGTCTGCTCGCGGTTCAGCGGCGTCGGCACGGCGACCGCATAAGCGGACGCTTTCATCGCCTTGCCATGGCCGGTGAGAAACACTAATACCGAAATCACCGCCAGCGGTATCACCAGGGTACTGGCGAAAATCGCTGCGGCGTTGATGAAGGCCTCGTTTTCCGGGATGCCAGCATTGGCCATCAAGCCACGAAAAATGATTCCACTCTGGCTGGAGACGAAGTTGGCTCCGCTCAAGGCGCCATAGTTGACCGCCATGCCGCCCGTGATCAGGCTCATCCCGGTGCGCTCGCACAGCAGCAGCGTGATGGGCGCCATGAACGCCAGCACTGTGTAGTAGCCCGCCCCCATCGCCGAGATGGTGGTTGCCGTGAAGAAGACCGCGAACGGCAACAATTGAGGCATCGACCGGCATCGATAAATCAGATGCTCCGCCAATTTTTCAAGCGTGCCATTGACGGTGGCAAAACTATAGAACAGACAAACCGAGAAGATGATGAAGAAAATCTTCAACGGCCACAGGCTGATGACGTCGGACGGGCTCAACCCCATGCCGTAACAGCCGATCAGGTAAGCAAAAGCGATGGCGAACAGACCTATGTTGATCTTGGTCTTGTAACCCAGGGCAACGGCGACAACGATTGCCGCGACGACGAGCAGGCTCATCATGATGAAAGTCCTATTGTTGTTATTGATCGTTTAGCAGCGTATTTCGAAGCCAAACAGCTTCGCTGGGTTGTCCTTCAGCACATGCGCCCGCTCGGCCGCGTCCGGCAGCAAGCCTTCGAGGAAAGCCACTTGCCGGGAATAGTCCGTCTGCTGTTCATACTGAGTGTTGGGCCAATCGCTGCCCCAGACGAGTCGCTGGAGACCGCCACTCGCGTCGCGCAACAGCGCCAGCCCATGCGATGCCTGGGCAAGATCGGATCGACTGCGGTACGGGGCGGAAAGCTTGAGCCACACCCCGTCATCCTTCAGCAACTCAAGAAACGCCTGATGGTTGGGGTTCCCGGCATCGATGCCCCCCGTCGGCAGGCCGAAATGATCGATGACCACGGTCACACCGCAGGCCCTGATGGCCGATACGATCGGCGCCAGGTCATCGATGCCGCGCTGAACTTCAACTTGCCATCCCCGCAGCGCCAACCGCTGGAACAGAGTGGTCCAGGCTGGGCCGCTGTAATCCGCCAGCGCCTTGCCAATGAGATTCAAACGGATACCAACCACACCCGCTTCGGCCAATTCGTCGAGCAGGGTTTCGCTGACGTCGACATCCACCACCGCCACCCCACGCAAGCGCTGCGGATAACGGCGCAACGCGTCGAGCATGAAGTGATTGTCGGTGCCCAGAAAGCTCGGCTGAATCAACACGCCGTGTGAAAAACCGTGGCGATCCAGGTGATCCACGTATTGCTCCACCAAAGCGTTGTAACGCGGGCTGTAGCGACGGTTGGCAACCATCGGCAGATCCTGGCGGAAGACGTGGGCGTGCGTGTCCACACCGGTGAAGGCAGGCGGGTGAAGGCTGGTCATAAACAGATAACCCCGTTCGTTTGTTGTTATGGAGAATCACCTGCCGCCATGAGAAATCAGGTTATTTGGCCCAATCCTGCAATCGTCAGCACGTGTACAGAAGCTGAAATTCATATATATGACTAGATCACCATATATTCAGGGATGGATATCTGTCAAACCTCACGCAGGTGATAAAGTGGCTGCGCATGCCGAAAAGGAATCAAAGAAAAAATGAACGCCCCTACCCTCGGATACGACGAGCGCTTGCCGCTCTATCAGCGCCTGCGAGAAGAAATGCTCGCCAAGATCGCCACCGGCGAATGGATGCCAGGCGCGCCCATCCCCACGGAGGCCGAGCTCACCAAACACTATGGTGTAGCCATCGGCACGGTACGAAAGGCCGTGGACACACTGGTCAATGAAGGCCTGCTCCTGCGCAGTCAGGGCCGGGGCACCTATGTGCGCCGTCCCAACTTCGATGCCTCACTGGCGCGATTCTTCAGGCAAGTGAATGCCGCTGGCGGGCGCGAAATACCGACCAGCCGCATCCTGGCAAAGAGCCGGCAAAAACCCTCTCAACCTGTGGCAACAGCCCTGAAATTGCAGGGCGACGAAGACGTCGTGCACCTGGAACGGCTGCGGATGGTTGAAAGCCGCACACTGTTTCACGAGGATATCTGGCTCCCCGCCACACGGTTCGGCGTATTGCTGGAAATTGAATCCGAAAGCTTCGGCGAACTGCTCTACCCGTTTTATGAAACCCAGTGCGGACAATGTATCGGCTCGGCGACAGAGACCCTCACCGTAGAGCAAGCCGACCGGGCCACCGCCAAAACCCTTTCAATCAAAGAAGGCGCCCCGGTCGTCACCATCGAGCGCACCGCCCTCGGCTATGACCGCTCCCCGCTCGAATACCGAATTTCCCGCGCGGCGGCCGAGGGGTTCAGGTACCAGATCGATATCTCATAAGCCCAGTGACAAGGGCTCCCACGCCCTAGCAGCCGGGGGTGTCGGGGTTACGCCGGCGGTCCAGCCGGGGGCGTAACCGGCTTGTTCAGGCTCAACCTGAGCCTCAGCTCTGTCATCTTTGGGGCGCCGGTAGCTGGCGGAGTAGATAGCCGCTATGGCGGATCGGCTCCGCTTGGAGAGCTAAACATTGCCCCACCAGGAGCTGCGCCTGTGGCGATGGCCGACTGTAGAGACGTTACCACCACCCGCCCGGCGCTTTCCGCTTGGTCGGGGACCGCGCTGGCGACCCAGTTCGACCACGCCAACGGCCCCCCCCAAAAAAGGCCAGGCCGTGTTTGGCTTGCTGCCCGCTGGGTACCTTCCGGCCAGCCTGTTGACGCCGATGGCGACCGGGCTGGGGGTATCCGAAGCGCTGGCTGGCCAAGCCGTGTGCCGCCCGAACGCAGAGAAAAACCTGTTATCCACCCATAAACCATCGTAATTTACCCGCCATAACTACAAGGTCGTTTGGGGATACACGTGGGAGCCTATCGTCTGTTGTTGGCCGTGCTGGTCGCTGTTTCGCATATGGGCAAGATGTTCATGGGGTTCAACCCGGGCGTGGTGGCGGTGATTTCTTTCCTGCTCATCAGTGGTTTTGTGATGACCTCACTGATCGAGCGCAACTACCAGGCGCCCGAGAAAGTTGGCCGGTTCTACCTGGACCGCGCCCTGCGCCTTTACCCGCAATTCCTGTTCTACTTCATCCTCTCTTGTGCGGTGATCTATTTCCTCCTGCCTGGCACGCCGCAATGGGCCGAATTGACCTTCAGAAACATCGCAGCCAGCCTGGCGATCGTGCCGTTGGGTTTCTATATGTTCGGCGCGAGCGGATCGTGGATTTTGCCTCCGGCCTGGTCGCTCGGGCTTGAGATGTGCTTTTATCTGGTGATCCCGTTCCTGCTCATCTACCGAGCACGGGGCGTGGCTTTCGCCTTGTCCGTTGCGGTCTTCATCCCCGCGTGCCTGGGTTTCGTCAACACCGACTACTACGGCTACCGCTTGTTGCCCGGCGTGCTGTTTATATTCCTGTGCGGCAGTTACCTCTACAAACCGCAGGCCAAGGGATTAATAATCGCCGCAGGTACCGCTGCGGCAGCGGCATTGATCTTTGCAGCGATCATGATGGGCTGGATCGAACGTCGGCCGTCCAACGCCGAAGTGGCCGCCGGCATTGCCCTGGGCATCCCTGCCGTGTACGGGCTGACAACACTCAAATTTCACCGGATTGACGAGTTTCTCGGGAACATCAGCTACGGCGTATTCCTCAATCACTTCCTGGTGATTTACTTCCTGCACGGCCTCTGGCCGATCACCTCATTCGATTGGTCCAAGGTTGCAACGGTGTTGGTGCTGTCGTTCTTGCTCAGTGGTGTTTCGTATTACTGCGTCGAGCGGCCAGCGTTGAAGTTTCGGCATAAACTTCGGGCCGGCGCCAAGGATCGAGTGGGGGCCGTTCGGGCAAGTGAGGCAACGGCTTGACGGCGACAGGCGACAGATCACGCTGCTGAACGTGGTCTGTCTCTCACATTCATGTGCCTAAGCGAGCGCGGTCATTCGCGAACCACTGCTGGCGGCGCTATGATCGCAACACCCGACGTCTTGAACACAAAACCCATGCCCACGCCAAAAACCCGCCCTACCCCCGCCCCGTTCCTCAACCCCGGCGAATCCGTGGTCCTGTTCGATGGCGTGTGCAAACTCTGCAACGGCTGGGCGCGTTTTTTGATTCGCCATGATCATCAACGTCGCGTGCGTCTGGCAGCGGTGCAGTCGCCGGAGGGACAAGCCTTGCTCGCGTGGGCCGGCCTGCCAGTCGACCAATTCGACACCATGGCGGTAATCCGTGACCGTCACTACTGGGAACGTTCAGACGCGTTCTTCGAAGTCATCAGCCAACTACCCGCCCGCTGGCAGCCATTGCGGCTGCTACGCGTATTTCCGCGCGGCCTGCGCGACTGGGCCTACGACCGCATCGCGCTGAACCGCTACCGACTGTTCGGCAAGTACGACACCTGCCTGCTGCCAACCCCGGATCATCAACAGCGCTTTCTGAAAATAACTACGCCAGAAAGCTAATCAACTGCACCGGTGTCATCTTCGTCACCATCATCAGCACGATGACAAACATCCCGGTAAACCCGAGCACGCCCATCCAGAACCACTTCCGGTAAACGCCTTGGTATTGCTCATCAAGCCCCGTCCCCGCCTCGCTCGCACTCGACGCCATCACATACAGGCGCTTCTGCAGGAGCAACACCGGCAACCACAGCGAGCCGACGCAGAAGAAGACGATCAGCGAGGTCAGCACCCACTCGGTGCTCATCGACAACCCCGAAAGCCGCATCAGCAGATAACCGGTGATGATCTGCACAAACCCGGCCGGCGTGGTGATCCAGGTGTCGAAGCGCACCACCATGCGCGCGACGTGCGCGATCACGTGCGGGTTGCCGGTGCGGCTGGCGGCGATCAGGTAGAGGTAGGAGCCCATGCCGAAACCGAACAGGAAGATCGCGGCGATGACGTGCAGGTACTTGAGGCACAGGTAGAGCATGTCAGCGCTGCCCGTCCGAAAAATGCACGGCCAGGCTCAGGTTGTCCGGGTCGTTCATCGCGGCCATGTACTCGGCGACGCTGATTTCGCCCACGCACGGTCTGGCGCCGGCGGTTGGCACGTAACCCTGGGCCATTTTCGTGGCCAGGGCCACGGCGGCGCAGCTGGGGATCTCCGGGCCTTTGTCGTTCAAAGCGGTGAGTTGCGCGGTCATCGACAGCGGTTTGCCATCAACACCAAGGCCCTGCACGTCGATGTACATCGCACTTTTGCCATCGCCGAATCGCTCAAATCGCATGCCCAGCCGATGCAGTCTTCCGGCCCACAAGGCATGGTCGCGCACCAGCCCGACTTTCAGCGCCTGCGCCAGCAAGCCGTTGGCGATACCGCCGAGCTTGAGACCGGCGCCGGCCTTGAAGCTCAGGGTTTGCGCACCATAACGACCGGCGAAGATGTCCATGTCCGGGACATCGACGTTGGCCAGCAATCGGGTGCCCATCTGCGGCATCTTGCGCAGGGTCAGGTCCAGCCAGCCCGACACTTCATGGACTTTGCCGTTCTTGAGTTGCTTGATCGGTTTGCCGGCGTAAGCGAGTACGCCTTCGATGGTCGACAGCCCGGGCATTTTTGCCGAGGAAGAAATGCCATGCTCGATCGAGTCAATGCGCGAAAAGCGCTGGCGCTGCTCATCAATGATCGCGGAAGACAGCGTCGGCACCGAACTGCAACCACTGAGGATCGCCACGCCCGCTTGTTTCGCCCGCGCGTCGAGCACGTCGATGCCGTTGACGAAGGTGCGGCAGTCCGCGAGGTCGCAGTAGTTCACGCCGGCATCGATGCAACGCTGCGCAACGGCATAAGCTTGCCCCTGAAACGGCCCGCCGGTATGGACGACCAACTGAATGCTCAGCGCACGCAAAGCGGCTTCGAACTCCGTCCCCATGGCATCGCCGCACCAGCCTTCGCAGACGTTTCCCGAATGGCTGTTGAGCTCATCGAGTTTGCGCTGCAACTTGCGCGGATCACGACCCGAGAGCACCAGCCCGATGTCCGGCATCAGCGCCAGATGTCTGCACACGATGCTGCCGAAATTTCCGTAGCCCCCGACCACCATCACCCTGAACGGCATGCAATTCTTCCCTAAGTCATTTCATCAAACAGGCGGGAAGGATATAGGGCCGAACGTCAGCAGGCCATTCAGATCAGTTGTTCGCCAGCCGACGCGATCCATTTGCGCAGCAGACAGCCAAAGTGTGCCGTCGCGATTGTTGGTTGATAAAAGAAACAACACACGACGTGAAAGCTCAGCAATTCCAGGGGGCTTCGGCGTCGGCGTCGATGCCGTATTTCGCCCGAGCCTCGGCATGTGCCTGCGGATCGACTGAAGCCAGCGCCGCCAAAACGATGTGATAGCGATCCACTTCAAAGAAACTGCGCAACGCCGAGCGTGTGTCGCTGCGTCCAAATCCGTCGGTGCCCAGGCAGATGCACGGCGCCTGTAAATACGGCACCACCAATTGTGCATAGGCGCGCTGGTCGGCGGCAGGTCTCGGGACCGATGTTCAGCGACGACGCCGACATCGTGCGCCGCTGGGCGTTGAGCGGCGAAGGCATCGCCAACAAATCCTGGCTGGACGTCAGTGCAGACGTGATCGCAGGGCGACTGGTCGTGCTACTGAAGGATTTTCCCGGCAATGCCTCACCGTTGAGTCTGGTGTGCCCGCATCGCAAGCAGATCACCCCGGCGGTGTCTCAGCTTTATGCGTGGTTGAGTGGCCAGTTTGTCGCTCTGGAACGTATCCAATAGCTCCCCCCGTTGGTTGCCACATTGACGAGACGCTGTCGTCCCCTTCACCCACCTGTTGCCGACCTTCAACAGCAGTCGGGTGGCATTGCAACTGGCCCGCCTGCTCAATGCCCTGAATAAAAATAAATGAACCCGTCGCACCGCACGCCACCTAACGAACAGACCATCAGGAGGTAGCCAATGCAAATCGAAACCGTGTGGATCGTACTGGCGGCAGTTCTTCTGCTAATCGAACTCTGGGCCATCAATCGGGTACGCAAGAGCGAGGGGAAAGCGAGCAACAAAGGTGTATGGATTGTGCTGATCGTGTTTGTGCCGTTGTTCGGCTTGATTGCCTGGGCGTTGGCGGGGCCCAAGCATGTCAGTCAGCATTCGGCGTCTTAAGACAACTCATCAGCCGTCGCGCGGGGGCGTGCCATCCGCATCGCCCCGCTGTTCAACATTGATCAACTGGCAGGCACCATCGGCGGCATCTCTTCCATCTGCGCCAGCGGTACGTCGCTGCTGCCCGGAGTCAGGATGACCTTGCGGCAGTTTTCCTGTTTCTTGTCGAAAATCCTGTAGCCCTCGGCGGCCTGCTCGAGCGACAGCCTGTGGGTGATGATCGCGTCAGGTTGCAAGGCACCGGTCTCGATGTAGCCAAGCAACTCCGGCAAATAACGTTGCACGTGGGTCTGGCCCATTTTAAAGGTCAAGCCCTTGTCGAACGCATCGCCAAACAGAAAGCCATGGATGAATCCGGCGTAGACGCCCGGCACGCTGACTACTCCGCCGCGACGCACCGCAGCAATGCACTGACGCAGGGCCTTGCCGCTGCTGCCTTCGAGTTTGAGCGTGGCCAGTACCGTTTCCGTGGTGCTGCCCTTGGCTTCGAAACCCACCGCATCAATGACGGCATCCACACCGCGGCTGCCTGGCGTCTGACGAATGATGGTGTCCGCCGGGTCATCGTCGTCATCGAAGTTGATCGGTACGACACCGTAAGTACGTTGCGCGTAATCCAGCCGATATGGGTGATGGTCGACCATGAAGACACGTTCAGCACCGAGCATTTTTGCGCACGCAGCGCTGAGCAGCCCTACCGGACCGGCGCCGTAAATGGCCACGCTCGCCCCCTGGCTGATCTGCGCATTGAGCACCGCTTGCCAGGCGGTAGGCAGAATGTCGGAGAGGAACAGGACTTTTTCGTCCGACAACGTGCCTGGCACTTTGAAGGGGCCGGTATTGGCCTTGGGCACCCGCACCAATTCTGCCTGACCACCGGGAATGCCGCCGTACATGCGGCTATAACCGAACAATGCGGCCGGCGGCGGAATGATTTTTTTGTTCATGGCCGCCCCCGTTCCGGCATTGGTGGTCTCGCACGCGGCATAGAGTTCCTGCTGACAGAAAAAACAATCGCCGCAAGCAATCACGAACGGAATCACCACCCGGTCACCGGGTTGTACCGCTGTCACCGCGGAACCGGTTTCCTCCACGATGCCCATGAACTCATGGCCGAAGATATCGCCATGCTCGACCGTCGGAATCTTGCCCCGATACAGGTGCAGGTCCGAGCCGCAGATGGCAGTGGCCGTGACGCGCAGAATAATGTCGTCAGGGGCTTCGAGTTTCGGATCCGGCACGGTCTCGACTCTCACATCGTGAGCGCCGTGGTAAGTCATTGCTCGCATGGCAAAGTCCTCGTACTGATGAGTGAAATGGCTGCTGCTTCACATTGGGAAGGCTCGCCACAGAACGAGTTCAGAGAATTTCTTCACGATCGGATCAGTGGGATCCATCATCGCCGGCCACGCGCACCTTGCCGCTGAATACCCGAAAGCCAAACGTGTTGTAGATCAGGGTTACCGGGATCAGCACGGCAAATCCAATCAGCATGAAGATCTGGCTTTTCGGGCTCGACGTTGCGGCCTGCAAGCTCAGGTCCGGTGGAATGATCAACGGAAACAGCGCCACCAGCATCAGCGCGAAGGCCAGCACGAAGACACCCAGTGCCGCGAACAACGGCAGAAAATCAAAGCGACCGGCGAACCCGAAGAAGAACACCAGCAGGCATGCGCTCAGAACCGCTACCGCCGGGATCCACATCCGTAGATCAGCCAATCGTTGCGCATATTGTGCGTGCAAAGTCGCGCTCCAGATGACCAGTGCAATCAACGCCACTACCGTCAGCACCGCTAATACCTTTGCCTGCCGTGCGCAACACCGTTGCAATTCATCGACCGTTCGCCAGTACAGCCAACAGGCGCCCAGCCACGTGTAACCCAGTACGAGCACTAGACCGCAGAACCACGGAAACAAGCGCAACCACTCACTGCCGTCACCGACATATTGCCCACCCTCATGCGGCACGCCCTGTATCACCGTGCCCAGCACCACGCCTTGCATTGCGCCGGTCAACAATGAGCCGCCAGTCAAGGCGCCATCGACCCAGCGCTTGATGCGTTCGCTGGTTGAATAATCGCGAAATTCCAGTGCCATCGCCCTGAGCATCAAGGCCAGAAACATCAAAATGAACGGCAGGTAGAGCGCTGGCAGCAGAATCGCGTAGGCCAGCGGGAACAACGCCAGCAGACCGCCGCCGCCGAGCACCAGCCATGTCTCGTTGGCATCCCAGATCGGCAGGATCGTCACGGCCATGGCTCGGCGATGATTACGGCAGCGAGTCAGTCCCATCAGCACGCCGACACCAAGGTCGGTGCCGTCGAGCAGCACGTAGTTCAGCACCGAGAAACCGAGGACGGCGGCGCACAGCAAGGTTATCCAGTCAGTGTCCATGCGAGCGATCCCCGGCGTGCCCCGTTTCATCGGCCAGCGTCGGCTGCGGTCCGGGCTGATCCTCATGTGCTGGCTCGCGCAGGATGCGCAGCAATACCCAGAGCCCGATGCCGAAAATCAGCAAGTAGAACAGTAGAATCAGCACGGTCGAACCGAGCACTTGTGGGCGCGAGACCGAGGACAGACTGTCGGCCGTGCGCAACAGACCATAGACCGTAAAGGGTTGGCGCCCGACTTCAGTGACCGCCCAGCCGCTGAGCATGGCCAGAAAACCGGCCGGCGCCATCAGCACATTGGCCCACAACCAGCGACGAGCCAGGTAGAGGCGCTGCCGCCGACGCATGATCAGGCCGATCAAGCCTTGCCCCAACATCAGCAGTCCCAACCCGACCATCAGACGAAACGCGAAAAACACCGGCGCCACTGGCGGAATATCCTGCGGTGCGAACTCATCCAGCGCCTTGATGGTGCCGCTCAGATCATGACTCAGATACAAGGAGCCGATTCGCGGAATCGCAACTTCCCAGTGATTGCGCCGCTCAGTCATGTCCGGCCACGCAAACAGACGCAAGGGTTCGCCCGCACCTTGCGGCGGGCGTGTCCAGCTGCCCTCGATGGCCGCGACTTTTTGCGGCTGGACTTTCAAGCTGTGCTGACCGTGCAGGTCGCCGACCACGATCTGCACGGGTATCAATACAACGATTGCCCAGAGCGCCATCGAAAACAGCAGGCGTGCCCGCGGGTTGTCTGGCGCTTTCAACAGTTGCCAGGCGCCCGCGCCCGCCAGCACGGTCGCCGTGCCGAGCAGCGCGGCCAGCGTCATGTGCGCCAGTCGATAGGGAAAGGACGGATTGAAAATAATTGCCCACCAATCCTCGGCAATGAAACGCCCGTCAGCGCCAATCGAATAGCCGGCCGGCGTGTGCATCCAGGAATTGGCCGAGAGAATCCAGAACGCACTCATCAGCGACCCTGCCGCCACTGCACAGGTCGCGAAGAAATGCAGACGCGGGCCAACCTTTTTCAGCCCGAACAGCATGATGCCGAGAAAGCCTGCCTCAAGAAAAAATGCTGCGAGCACCTCGTAGAACATCAGCGGGCCGAGGATATCCCCCGCCAACACTGAAAGCCGTGACCAGTTCAGGCCGAACTGGTATTCCAGAATCAGCCCGGAAGCGACGCCGATCGCGACGTTGAGCGCAAAGACCTTGAGCCAGTAACGATAGACATCCAGAAAGACCTGACGGCCGCTGCGTAACCACAATGCTTCAAGGATCAGCAGAAAATTGGCCAGGCCGATGGTGAACGCCGCCAGCACAATGTGAAAACTGATGGTGATCGCAAACTGTGCGCGTGCTGCCATCAAGGCGGAATCAACGGCGTCCATTCAATCGGCTCCGTGGCGAAAACGGCCTCTGACCGTTTGCGTCGATCAGCTTCTCATTCAGCATGACGTCCACCTCGAAAACCACCCGAATGCGCGTTGGACAGCTACGTCGGCGTGCAAATTCAGCCGGGGTTGTGAACTGCAATGCCCGCACGATGCAGGTCATGCAGCCTGCACGAAGGCAGTTTGCCGCGAGAGCGGTAAGCCTTTGAAGCAGCGGCATTTTTCCGGACCGATTAATTGGCATGGCAAATGCCACAGTTCCAGAGCATTCACAGCGCCGTGAAACAACGGTCTGTGTTCACTCCGTGACAGCCGAGGAACCATAATGAACGCCATCGACCTTCTCAAAGCCGATCATGCAAAAGTCAAAGACATCCTCAGCCAGCTCAGCGACTCGACGGAGCGGGCGCTGAAAAAACGCGTGGAGCTGTTGGGCAAACTTGAAATGGAAATCTTCATCCATACCCGCCTCGAAGAAGAGATCCTCTATCCCGCATTCAAGGCCGCCGGCAGTAAGGAACAGGACGTCATGTACTTCGAAGCCAAGGAAGAACACCGCACCGTCGACTCGCTGGTTTTGCCCGATCTGAAACTGACCGACCCGGGCACTCCGGAATTTTCCGGTCGGGTGAAAGTGGTCAAGGAACTGCTGGAGCACCATATCGAAGAGGAAGAGACGGAAATGTTTCCTCAGGCGAAAAAGCTTCTGGGCAAGGAAAAACTCGAAGAACTGGGCACGCAGATGGAAGCCATGAAGGCCAGTTGCAAGAAGGAAATGGCTGCAGGGAATATGGCCGCTTAACGTGTTGCAAGCGTACGAGCCCGGCTTTTGGCCGGGCTTTTTTCTGGTTGCTCGCTGCGTCTCCCTGCTGCAGGATCAGCCGATCGACAACAGGGAATGTTGAAATGAACCAGGCAACACATCGACGAATTTCGGTGGTGGGTGCGGGCATCGTCGGCGCCTCGCTTGCGTATCACCTGTCTGGCAGAGGTGCGCAGGTCACGTTGATCGAGGCCGGCGAGATCGCGAGTGGCGTGACGGCAAGCTCTTTCGCCTGGATCGCTGCCACGCACGCCGGCGCTGAGCCGATTGCGCAGTTGCGCGGTATGGCCATAGATGCCTACCAGCGACTCGAAACCGAGCTGCCGGATTTGCAGATTCGCTGGACCGGAGCGCTGTCGTACAGCGAATCAGCAGAGTATCCGGCGTCGGCGACATTGTTATCGTCCGCCGAAGTGCTTGCCCGCGAGCCCAACCTGAAAAATCCCCCACCCTGCGCGTTATTTCTTGCTGAAGAAGGCGCACTCGACGCCGTGCAGGCCACCCACGCCTTGATTGCCGGCGCCCAGGCGCTGGGGGCGCAATTGCTCACGCAAACCCGAGTGACCGCTTTCAAAACCTGCAACGCAGATGTCACCGGCGTTGAAACCACAGCGGGCACGTTTGATGCTGACCTTGTTGTGCTTGCTGCGGGGACTGGCACCCGACAGTTAACACAGATGCTCAACGTCTCCCTGCCCATCGACGCCTCGCCCGACATTTTCATCCGCTACCAGACCCAACCGGGCCTCGTTAAAGGCATCATTTCCAGCCCTGTCATGGAAATTCGGCAAAGCGCCGACGGCACGTTGCTGGCCGCTGAAGATTATCTGGGAGAGGCGCCGGGCAACTCGCCGACTGACATCGCCCGGCAAACCGCCGAAGCCATACAGAGTGAACTTCACGGTGTGGTTTCCATTGCGCCGCAAACCGTCGCCGTCGGGCTTCGGCCCATGCCCGCTGATGGCCTCCCCGTTGTCGGTTACTTGCCTGGGGTCGGTGGAGTTTACGTTTGCGCGATGCATCCCGGTGTGACGCTGGCGGCAATCGTCGGGCGCCTCGTCAGTGAAGAGCTGATGGATCACCAGTCATCTGCTGCCCTTGCACCGTGCCGCCCAGAGCGTTTTTTCAGAATTGCGGCAAAGTGACAAACAACGCTGCTCTTACCCGCTGAGAACCTGCGGCAATATCTACAACAAAGAGATTTTTATCATGGAAGAAGTCATCACCTATCGCATTGCCACTGCTGACGATGCGCCGGTAATGAGCGAATTGGGCCAATTGCTCAACTCGGTACACCACGCCGCTCGCCCTGATATCTACGCCGCCGCCACCGAAGATTTTGCCCGCGATTTGCCGCACTGGGCCGGGGTACTCGAAAAGCGTGGCCAGATCGTCTTCATCGCCAGCGCCGGTGAACGGCCCGTGGCGTTCATTACGGCCATCCTGTCCGCCAGTTCCGGCCCGCTGATGCAACCGCAGAATGTGGTGCGCATCGGCTCGGTGTGTGTCGCCGAGCCGTTCTGGGGTAAAGGCATTGGCCGCGCACTGATTCAACGGGTGAAAGACTGGGCTATCGAGCAAGATGCTCAGGACTTGCGCCTGACGGTATGGCCATTCAACGAGCGCGCGGTACGCATATATGCCGAGTTCGGCTTCGAAACCCGTGCCCTGGAGATGGGCGTGCGTTTGTGAGGAGCGGACACGTCCGATCATGAATAACCGTGAACAGCTCCATCAACAAGGTTTCGCCCTGCTCCGTCATGCCATACCCGCCGAATGGCTGAACGACCTGCGCCAGGCGTTCGATGCGGGTGTGCTGCCGTCAGATCGCTGGCCCGTCCCACGGGGTCAGGACTGGCGTCATTCGCTGCTTGATGAGTATGCGACCGTGCGCGCGGTGTGCCGCTTGCCAACGGTGTTGGCCGTGGTCGGTGAGCTGATCGCCGAGCGCTTCTTCCTGTCCCAGGTTGAGGGTCGCGAACCGCTTGCGGGGGGTGGCCATCAGCAGCTGCATCGCGACTTGTCCGCGCAACGCCCCGGCGACTGTGCGGTGGCCCTGGCTTTTTTCGATGACTATGGTGCCGACAACGGCGCGACCCGCATCGTCCCCGGCAGCCATCGCCCGGCGCCGGGAGCGCCACCGGTAGACGTCAATGATGAGTCGGGGTCAGTCCAGCTCACGGGCCGTGCGGGCGATATTCTGGTGTTCGATGTCGACCTGCTGCATGCCGGCAGCCGAAACCTGCTGGGTGGCCGCCGGCGTTCGATACTGATCAACTATTGGGCCGAGCCGCTGTACGCATCTCACCGGCAAACCGTGGGCCTGCGAAATATCCGCATGGACCCTATCGAATGGTTTGATCCTGCCGACAACATCCTGATGGACACCGAGGGGTTTAACGGCGCAAGTTTCCCCGTATAAAAGCCACTTTCTATTACGATTCAAGAGGCTGCACCCATGAGCAACGCCTGGAACGAAGGTTATTTCACCGACGAAGGCTACACCTACAGCTATAGCCGGGAAATCAATCCGGTTTTCCAGCGTTACTGCCTGTTGTTGCGCGGCGTTGCCGGTCTGGACAATCCCGACGGTTATCACTGTGAACTCGGCTTTGGCCAGGGTGTGTCGATCAATATCCACGCCACGGCGAGCCCTGCCGGCTTCGTCGGGACCGACTTCCACCCCGGTCAGGCGGCCCATGCCATTGAGCTGGCAGAACTCAGCAACAACGGCGCAAAACTCTATGACGACAGCTTTGAGCAACTGCTGGCGCGCCATGATTTGCCGCAATTCGACAGCATCAGCCTGCACGGCATCTGGACCTGGGTCAGCCGTGACAACCAGAAGCTGATTGTCGAATTCGCTCGGCGCCACCTCAAACCGGGTGGTCATCTGTACGTCAGTTACAACGCATTCCCGGGCTGGTCGCCTGCGGCGCCGTTGCGCCAATTGTTCAGCCTGCACGACCGCTTCGCCAATCACTCGACGCGCGCAGATCAGCGCATCGACGCCGCGTTGCAGTTTTCCGAAGCGCTGCTGGCGGCCAACCCCAAGTACGCCATCGCCGCGCCAAGTCTGGGCGCCCGACTGCAGACCATCAAAGGTCAGGACCGCCAATACGTCGCCCACGAATATTTCAATCGCGACTGGAACTGCATGTATTTTGCCGACATGGTGGATGCGCTGACCCCGGCCAAGCTCGATTACGTCACGACAGCGGTGCCGCTGGATTCGGTTGATGCACTCAATCTGAGTGCCGAAGCCCTGACCTTTCTCGACGGTATCGAGCACCCGGTGATGCGCGAGCAGGCACGTGACTACTTCGTCAATCAGTCTTTCCGTCGTGATCTGTACGTGCGGGGTGCCAACCGGCTCTGCGCCGCCGAGCGCCGGGCGCGCATGCTCAAAACACGCTTTGTCCTCATGCAACCTGCAGAAAACGTAGCGTCCAGCGTCACCGGCCCCGCTGGCGAAGCGTCTTTGCAAGCGGAAATCTACGGCCCGCTGCTCGATGCCCTCGCGGGCCAGACGTATGAAGCCAAAACGATGCAGCAGTTATTCGATGCGGTGTCGCCAATCGCCTATGACGATCTGGAACAGGCGCTCGCCATCCTGGTCGGCATGGGTGCGGTAGCCCCGTGCCAGAGCGAAGCCGCCGAGGCGCGGGTGTACGAACGCTGCGCCGCGTTCAACCTGCAACTGTGCAAGCGCGCGCTGTTCAACGCCGACATTCAGGTGTTGAGCAGCCCGGTCACCGGCGGTGGCGTCATGGTCAGCCGCTTCCAGCAACTGTTCCTGATTGCAATCCGCCAGGGCAAACAGCACCCGGCGGAGTGGGCGCAACTGGCGTGGAGCATCATCGCTGAACAAAACGAAGTGTTGGTCAAGGACGGCAAAACGCTGACCACCGCCGAAGCCAACATCGCCGCACTGACCGAGCAAGCCCAGGTGTTTGCCGAGCAATCGCTGATCGTGCTGAGCGCTTTGAAAATCGTCTGATCGGGGTAGGTGGTGCGCAGCGCGGCAGGAAATCTTAATCAAACGCCCCGTTGAGCACCTCGTAAATCAGGCCGGTGGCCAGCGCAACCAATATCAGATCCGTGCCCGCCTGCTGCCATTCGTAGCCATCGTAATGCGGCAGATGACCGGCCAAACGCCCATCGAGCTTTTTCGCGATACCGGGCGGCAATGGCTTGCCGCGTGCAAGATTCTTTTGAATGCCCGGTGGTAGCGCAGGCCCCGGACTCCAGTAGTCGCGGTAGCCACCAACAATCCCGAGCACATTGCCGCGATCGATATTTGGGCCATGACTCCAGTCACCACCCGAGTTGTTGCCCTTGTTGCCGTTACCTTTCTGGTTACCGTGGCCCTGCACATTCTGCGAATTACCTTTGCCATTGCCCTGGCCCTTGCCATTACCGGGATCAGCCAATGCCATCGCCGAGCTGAAAACCAGCGCAAGAGAGGAAATCGTTGCAATCAACGTGCGTGACTTGTTCATGCGGCGCGCCTTCATGGTGGGTTGCTCCTGTGTCATCTTGACGTTACACATCAGCTTAGTTTATTCCGGCTGACCGATCGTCGATTACGCCCAGCCCATCGACACTGCCTGACAGGAGCTATTTCATGGATTTGAAGTTCAGCCACATCGACGTACTGGTCAAAGACCTTGAAGAAGCCTGTGCCTATTACGCGCAGATCCTTCAGGCGCGGATCTCCACAACGCAGACCTGGAATCGCGGGGGTCTGCACGTACGCTATGCCGTGGCGTTGATCGGTCAGGAACGCTTTATGCTGGTCCAGCCGCTGGCGGGGAATCTCAAGGAACTGTTGGATACGGTGGGCGAAGGCATGATTTACCGTCATTGCTACACGACCCCTGATATCGAGTTGGCCTACGACGAACTGCTCGCCAACGGAGTTCAGCCGGAAGACGAGAACGGCCAGCCGTTGACCCGCGAGAACCTGCAATCGCCCTCCGGAACCCGCATCATCTGGTTGCCCAAGCGCTTCGGGCATTTCTCGATCGAAATTCTCGAAGAGAAGGCGCTGGGGGCATTTATCGAGGCGGCGTTTGCTTGCGGATGAAACTCCGCCGCCCCTGATCGATACGTCTACGCTCTCTCCATCGCCACCACGCCTGGAGACTTCGCCATGCCCCGCCTGCTGCTGACTGGCTTCGCCCTGCTCGCCCTGAGTTTCCAGGTCCACGCCGACATCACCCCCTTCCCCGCCACCTTCCACACTCTGGACATCAAAGTCGAAGGCGCGACAATGCATGTGCGAGTTGGTGGCAAGGGTCCGGCCGTGGTGCTGTTGCATGGTTTCGGTGATACCGGCGACATGTGGGCACCGCTGGCGGCGGATCTGGCCCGCGACCACACCGTAGTGGTGCCGGATCTGCGCGGCATGGGTTTGTCATCGATTCCGCAGGACGGTTACGACAAGAAGACCCAGGCCGGCGACATTCGTCAGGTGTTGAGCGCGCTGAAGATCGAGCGCTCGGTGGTCATCGGGCATGACATCGGCACCATGGTCGCGTTCGCCTATGCCGCGCGCTATCCCGAGCTGACCGAGCGCCTGGTGGTGATGGATGCGCCCGTACCCGGCATCACACCGTGGAACGACATCGTTCGTTCGCCGATGCTCTGGCACTTCGACTTCGGCGGCGCGGACATGGAGCGTCTGGTTGCCGGGCGCGAACGCATCTACCTCGACCGTTTCTGGAACGAGTTCGCCGGCACCCCGGCCAAAGTCGATGAAGGCACCCGCCAGCATTACGCCAAGCTCTACGCCCGCCCCGGCGCCATGCACGCCGCATTCGCCCAGTTCCGCAGCATTCGTCAGGACGCCCTCGACAACGCCCCCGTTCTGCAGAAACACCTGGCCATGCCGGTGCTCGCCGTGGGCGGTGAAAAGTCCTTTGGCAACAACGAAGCGATCGTCATGCGCAATGCCGCGGACAACGTTACCGAGGTGGTGATTCCGGCAGCCGGACACTGGTTGATGGAAGAGGCGCCGGCACCGACCATCAAGGCAGTGCGCGACTTTATCGCAATGTGAAGAATGGGCATTGCCTTGGCCCGACGCTTACGTCAGGATTCGCCCCTTTTGCGCGCAAGAGCAGGCCGGACAGAAAACATGAATCGTCAAAAGAAACTGCAGCAGTTGTTCAAGGAAAAGGCCAAGAAGGCCAGCGCCAAACTGGCGCCGAAAAAGCCCAAGTACATCAGCAAGGCTGAGCGGGCGAAACTGGAGGCTGAGGCGGCGGTGGAATCAACCGATACCCGCGAGAGCTGATCCCTGCCCTACAAGAACGGCGCAATATTCGCCAGCGCCCGCTCAATGTAGCGGTCTTTCTCCGCCACCGGCGCCACGTCATGCAGCGCATCGCGTGCGGCTTGCAAACCGACAAGCCGTGCGATGAACCAGGCCGTTCATTGACCGCCCTTGGCTGTGGGACTGGCGATGGACACGCGCCAGTCCGGCTGCCGAACCCGGTTGAGCATGGCGTAGGCAATCAGTGAATCGAGTTCGTTGAAACCTTCGACAGTCAGAATGGCAATGTGCATGCCGAGCCTCGAGCGAGATAGCCGAAAGCTCATCGTAGAGTCGCAAAATCAACACAATCAATAAATTGTCATGGGTACAACCGTTGGCTCCATGAATTCCCACCGAATTGGATCTTTCCTTAGCCTGTTGCCACCCTAGACTGGTCACACTCCTCAGGTCGATCAGGAAGAAACCATGCCGGTATGCGAATTCGACTGCCAACCCGTTCTTCAGGGACGCACGCTAAAGCTCAGGGCGCTGACCGCCAGTGACTTTGAAGCGTTGTTTTCAGCGGCGAGTGACCCGCTCATCTGGGCCGGCCATCCTGCCCGCGATCGCTATGAACGGCAGGTGTTTGAAAGGTACTTTGCCGCTCGACTGGCCAGCGGAAAAGCACTCGTCGTTATCGATATCGAATCGGGGCAAATCGTCGGTATGTCGAGCTACTACACGCCACCCGATCAGCCCGAAAGTATTGCCATCGGCTACACCTTTCTGGTGCGGGCAAAATGGGGTGGCGATGCCAATCGTGAGTTGAAGGCACTGATGCTGGAACATGTATTCGAAGTCTACGGCACCGTCTATTTTCACATTGGTCCCGCCAATATTCGCTCGCAAAAAGCGGCGTTGAAAATCGGTGCCGTGCACTTGTACGACACCGAGTTGAGCCTCTCCGGTGCACCGGCCCTGTGCAAGTGCTATGGGCTGACCAAGGAACAATGGATCGAACGCCGACGGTGACGTTAATGGCATGTCTGAGCACACCTTGCGAGCCAGTCCGCATCAAGAAGGCGTTTTACACGCCAGCCAAGCCCCCCAGAACAAACTGCTGAAAAACCGCGTCGCCTCGCCAAACCCGGCCTCATGCAACAGTGCCTGAACCGCCGCTTCGGAATGCGGCGGGTCCGCGCCTTGCAGAATCTTGCCCAGCTTGGCCTTCACCTCCTGCGCACTGACGCCCTGCTGCCGCCAACGCTGCCCCCACGCCTGGAGCATTAATGGCTGACTGGCATAGGCGTAATGGTTGCCGGCGACAATCAGCGGCGCGCCCGGTTTGAGCCGCGCCTGAATCGCTTGCAGGATCTGGCGCTTGGGCTCATCACCGTTCAGATGATGGAGCACGCCGATCAACGTTGCCGCATCAAATGAGGCAGCAGCCGGCAGATCTTCAACGTGGCCAAGATGCAGCTGGGTTCGGTGCAGCAAGTCGTTGGCCTGCAGTTGCGCTGTCGCGGTTTCCAGCATCGGTACGGAAGGGTCGACTGCGGTGAAATGCCATTGCGGCTCCAGCGCCGCCATCGCAATGATTTCCTGCGCCGTACCGCCAGCGCCGACCACCAGTATGTTGGCCGGACGCGAACCCAGGCTCGCCGCCAACATGCAGGCCGCCAGTTCATGACAGGCGTCGTAGCCGGCCAGCGCTATGCGGCTTTGGCGGGCGTATTCGCTGGCGCGGGAGGTGTCGAATTTTTCTGCGGGGCTGGTCGAGGTTTGGCTCACGGCAATGCTCCTGGTTTTTCGAGCACGCTACGCCGAAGAGCGCGAGAGGGAAAATTCATTCGCTTCATGCCCCGCATTCCTTGCGGGAATGCGGGGCATGTGAACCTGGGTTTTGTATTACCGAGCAAGCAGCGCCTGCAGCCCACCATGGCCGTCGACGATCAGGCTGCGAATCAGTGCCTGATAGTGCTCGGCACTGTTCGGTTCTCGAAGATCGAAACTGGCCAGCCAACTGACCAGTGTTCTGTCCTGGCCTGACAAAGCAACCAGTTCCACGCTGGCCACGTAGTTGTCCAGCGGTAAGGGCGACTCTTCAAAACGGTAGGACAGCCTCAACGCCGAGTCATCAACCGACAACAAGCGCTCTCTGACAACGGCGCCATCGCTCAACGTGAGCGTGCGAATGCAGCCCACAATCTCGGGACCTGCGCCTTCGATATGACTGTCCACAATCGAAGGGTGCCAGTTCTTGATCTCGCCAAACTGCTTCACCACGTTCCAGACCTGTTGTGCAGCGCCTTCCACGACAGCGGAAAACTTAACCTTCATCTCGTATCCCCTTGTAATTGATCATCCGCCGATCCCGGCAACGGACTACCGGGATCGACCGAGACTCAGGCCTCGAACTGGTGATAAACCTTGGCGATGACCTTCCAGACGCCGCCAATTTTGATCAGGGTCAGGTAGTCGTTGTAGTCAGCACCGATCGCATCGGTTTCCATGTCCACGCGCACCACTGCGGTGGTCGGTGTGATCGCCAGCACGTCAAGACGTGTGCTGATTTGCGGGGCAGCACCGTTTTTCTCGACGAAATCAAACAGGTTCTTGATCGGGCCGCCGAGTAATTCGCCGTTGGTGAAACCGTACATCACCGCCTCTTTATGGAAGGCTTGAGCAACGCCTTGAGCATCACCGACCCGAAGACCTTCGACGTATTGATTGGCGGTGGCGATGACAGCGGTGTATTCGGCGGTCGGTACAGCCTTGATGTTCTTCGACATGGTTGTTTCCTTTCGTTGGGGGTGAGTTACAAAGGCCACCGGAAGCCAAGGCTGGCACCCGGTGGCTGCAGCAGCCAACACTCACCAGTCCTGGCGCGTCGGCGAAATGATGAGGTCGTTGACGGTGACGTTTTCCGGCTGGTTGAGCGTATAGATCACCGCACGGGCAACATCGTCAGGCGCGATGGCGATGCGGTTGAGTTCCTGGGCGGCCTTGCGCCCTTGCAGATCACTGACCTTGTCCGCCCAACCGGTATTGATAACGCCGGGGCTGACCGTGTTGACGCGGATGCCATGCTGTACGCCCAGTTCCTTGCGCATGGACTCGGTCATGGCCTGCACAAAAAATTTGGTAGCGCTGTAAACACCCGCCGCCGGCCCGACCTGATGGCCGGCCACCGAGTCCATATTGAGGATCTGCCCGGACCGCTGCTCCAGCATCACAGGCAGCACTGCCGCAGTAGCGTTGAGATAACCCTTGATGTTCACGTCGATCATCTTTTCCCAATCCTCCACGACCAGATCGACCCAATTGGAGAACAGCATCAGCCCGGCGTTATTCACCAGAATGTCGACACCGCCATAGGTGTCCTGCGCGAACCTGGCGAGTGCTCTGGTTTGCTCAAGCCGGGTCACATCAGCAGTAAAAGCGACCACGTCATGGCCGGCCTCACGCAACTCGGCGACGAAAGCCTGTAAGCCCTTTTCGTCCAGCGCAGCGACAACCACACGAACCCCTTGTGCCGCCAGCGCACGCGTCGTGGCCGCGCCGATACCGGAAGATGCACCGGTGACGATGGCGACTTTGTTGTGTAGATAATTCATGTTTCGTTCCTCTTTGCAGTGAATGCGATTGCGCCCGGTCGGTGTCAGGGTTGCCATTCAGGCGTTAGCGGTTGGCCAATCGATGTAGCCTTTCGCGCCACCGCCGTAGTAACTCTCACGCGGGGCAATGGTCAGTTCGAGACCATGGCGTAAGCGCTCGACCAGGTCGGGGTTGGCAATAAACAAACGCCCAAACGCCACCGCATCGATACGGCCCTGCGCCCGACGCTCAAGCGCCATCGCCAGGTCATAGTTGTTGTTGCCAATGAACGCGCCGTCGAACTGCGCACTCAGCGCGTCAAGATCCACGCCCGCAGGAACGCTGCGAGAAGTGGCCGTGGCGCCTTCGACGAAATGCAGGTAGGCCAGATTGAATCGATTGAGTTGCTGGATCAGGTAGCCGTAAGTCGCCATGACGTTGCTGTCGGGCGGCGTATTGCCGGCATCGGGCGTTACCGGAGACAGGCGGATACCGACACGGTCGCTGCCCCAGATGGACGCCACCGCTTCCGTCACTTGCAGCGTCAGCCGCGCACGGTTCTCGATGGAGCCGCCATAGAGGTCCGTGCGCTGATTGGTCGAATCACGCAGAAACTGGTCGAGCAGATAACTGTTGGCCGAATGCACTTCGACGCCATCGAAGCCGGCTCGCTTGGCATTCTCGGCGGCGAGTTTGTACTGCTCGATGATTCCGGGAATTTCCGCGATCTCAAGCGCGCGAGGCATCGATACCTCGACAAAACCTTTCTCGGTATACGTGCTGCCCTCAGCCTTGATGGCCGAGGGTGCGACCGGCGCTTCGCCATTGGGCTGCAACTCGACACTGGAAAAACGCCCCACGTGCCACAGCTGGCAGACGATTTTTCCGCCGGCCGCGTGCACCGCATCGGTGACTTGTTTCCACCCGGCGACCTGCGCTTGCGACCAGATGCCCGGCGTCATCGCATAGCCACGTCCCTGAGCGGAAATGTTCGTCGCCTCGGCGATGATCAAACCTGCACTCGCACGCTGAGCGTAGTAAGTCGCATGCATTTCATTCGGTACGCCGTCGTCGGCCATCCGGCTGCGCGTCACGGGGGCCATGACAATTCGATTGGCCAATTGCAGCGCGCCCATCTGCATGGGCGAAAAAAGGTCGGTATCAACAGCGTTATCAATCATAAGCACTCCTATTCAATAGACCGGTCGTCTAGTAAAGCAACCCAAAAAAAACGCCCCTGCGCCAGCGGGCGTGCACTCGTTATCGGTGCGGTTTCAAACGTGAGGGTCCGACGCTTGAAGGCTCACACTTCGGCAGCGGGATGAACACCTGACGGTTCAAGCGCTGCCCTTTCCCACTTGGCAATCACCAGCGGTGCGATGGCATTGCCCAATACGTTCAGCGTGGTCGTACCGCTGTCGATGATCCTGAAAATACCCGCGATCAATGCCACGCCTTCCAGGGGCAGACCGGCCGAAGCCAACGTAGCGGAGAGGATGATGATGGCAAACCCGGGCACCCCCGCCGCGCCTTTGGACGTCAGGACCATCGTCACCACTAGCAGGATCTGCTGCGACAGCGACAGGTCGATGCCATAGAGCTGCGCGACGAAGATCGTCGCGACGCCGAGGAAGATCGAAGCGCCATCCAGATTGAATGCATAACCCACCGGCACCACGAAACTGACGATCCGCCGCGGTACACCGTAGCGCTCCAAACGGCTCATCAACTGCGGCATGACGGCGGCGGATGCGGCACTTGAGAACGCCAGAATCAATTCACTGCGGAAGTAGCGAATCAATTTGAAAATGTTCTCCCCAATCAAGTAGCAAATGCCGCCGAGTATCACCAGAGCGAACACAATCAGCGCCAGATAAACCACCCCGATCAACTTGAGCAATGGCAACAGCGAGGCAAAACCAAAGGTCGCGACCGTGGCGCCAATCATGCCGAAGACACCAACCGGCGCGTAGGCCATGACAATAGAGACCACTTTGAACATCGCATCGGAAATGCTCTGAACCACCGCGATGGCTGGCGCACTTTTTTCTCTTGGCAGCGCATTCAAAGCGAGGCCGAACAGCACGGCGAAGAACAGTACCGAGAGCAATTTCGCTTCCGACATCGCCACCAGAACATTATCCGGCACGATGTTCTGCACGATCACCAGCGCGCCTTTCGAGGGCTCCATGTTGATCGATGCCGTGCCATGCGAAAGGCCGGAAATATCGGTGCCGCTACCCGGTTCAAAGAGGTTTGCGAAACACAAGCCGATGACAATGGCCAGCGCGGTAATAGCAAAGAAATAACCCAGCGACTTGATGCCCATGCGGCCAAACGACTTGTTATCGCCACCGCCAGCGATGCCCAGAATCATGCAACAGAAGACAATCGGTACAACCACCATCTTCATCATCTTGATAAAGATGTCACCGAGGGGCTTGAGGATCTCTGTACTGACCCACGTTTGATATTGCGGATGGGTATTGAAATACCAACCGACGAGCACGCCAAGCAACAGCCCGRCAACGATTTGCCACACCAGGGGAATACGTTTCATGTCTAGCCTTTTTGTTGGAAGGAAAGGTCTGCGTCAGCGGCAGTTGCTAGAGTCATGAGCTTCCAGCTCACTAGGGACCAAATGGCACAACCGGGTTGTGCCATGACGGTTGTCACTTGGCGAAGAGCTGGCTCATATCCTTGAACGCCTTGAACTCCAGGGCGTTACCGCAAGGATCAAAGAGGAACATGGTGGCCTGCTCACCCACCTGCCCTTGAAAGCGGATGTAAGGTTCGATCACAAACTCGGTGCCAAAGGACTTCAGACGTTCGGCCAATGCTTCCCACTGTTGCCATCCCAAAATGATGCCGAAGTGCGGAACAGGGACGTCGTGACCGTCGACCGGGTTGCTGTGAACGCTTTCCTGGGACGCGGTTTTCGGGTGTTCATGAATCACCAGTTGGTGGCCATAAAAGTCGAAATCGACCCACTGAGTACTGGAGCGCCCTTCTTCAAGACCAAAGACTTCACCGTAAAAGGTGCGCGCTGCAGCCAGATCGTAAACGGGGATAGCGAGGTGAAAAGGCGAGAGGCTCATCAGAAACTCCAATCATGTTTTTGTTGGTTGGTGAACATTCCTGCCGTCATCGGCGCCTTGGGTTCAGCCGCTGCCGGGGGATGGGAAACATCCTAGGGCGGAAAACCAAACATAAAAATCAATATATATTTCTTAGAAACACAATTAATATTTGTGAATGATCAAAGAACTGAAGACACTCATCGCCGTAGCACGCGAAGGTACTTTCGCTGCAGCCGGCAACAGGATCGGCCTCACGCAGGCTGCCGTCAGCGCCCAGATCCAGCGCCTGGAAGCCGAACTCGGCTTCGAGCTTTTCGACCGAAAGGGGCGCTCGGCACACCTCAACAGAATGGGCCACCAGATACTGCTGCAAGCGCAAGAACTGCTCAGGCTCTACGACAGCCTCGGCTCGACAACGGTGGGGCTGCCGCCCAGCGTGCTGGTCAACATTGGCGCCATTGCGTCGGTGCAGCGCTCTTATCTACCCGATGCACTCGCGAAGTTTCACCAGCACTGCCCGCAGTGCAGATCCCGGATCGTTCCGGGGTTGTCGATGGAACTGGTCAACCTGGTGGATGCTGGCGAGATCGACATGGCCGTGATCATCCGACCCCCCTTCTCACTGCAAAGTGATCTGCGCTGGACCACGCTGGCGCTGGAGCCTTACCGGTTGATCGTGCCACGCGATGTGCCGGGCGATGACTGGGCCCAATTGCTTTCCAGCCAGCCATTCATTCGATACGACCGCTCCTCTTTCGGAGGCAGGCAGGTCGACCGCTTTTTACGGCAGATGCATTTCACCCTGCACGAGGTCTGCGAGCTGGATGAACTGGAGGCAATTATCAAACTGGTCGAAAACGGTGTCGGCGTGGCGCTGGTGCCGCAGACGGCGCCCGACTTTGCCTGGCCTGCCGGCGTCCGGGTGCTCGACCTCGGTCAGCACACGTTCCACCGTGATATCGGGCTGGTGCACCGATCGCGCCAGACCTTCACCGAACCTGTACGGATGCTGGCCGAGCTGATCAGTGCGCAGGTCAAGATCGGCTATGACTGAGTGCAGGGTTGCGCCTTCACAAAGCACAGCCATTAACCGCATCAATAACAACCATTGATTCAATGAAGTTCTCTTATCAATAGCACGGCGTAACATCGGCTCCAGACCTGACCACTACCCCAAGGAGCACACACTCATGAAACGCCAAGCCCTTCTCAGCATCGCTTTCTCATTGTTCGCCCTGAACGCTGTTGCCGCTCCCGCGACTCAAACCGATCCGCTGTTCAGCGACGCAGTAGCCGCCGCCACCCAGACTGATCCGCTGTTCAGCGATGCCGTTGCCGAAGGGGGTTCCGACCGTTTGCTCGAACGCCGCGCCGTCTGAGTGCAGCGCTTTACCGCCGTCACCGAATAAAGGCCCGACCTCACCCGTCGGGCTTTTTGCGTCTGCAAGTTCTGCTCACCTACCCTGCTCTGCCGGAAACTTTTCCTCGCCAATCGCCTCGATCACCTAACCTCATAGACTGTGTGATCCATTCGAGCCGCCTCACCCATGCGCAACACATTGAAGTCGTTGTTTTTTGTCGCATTCATGCTGCTGGTTGGCGGCAGTCCGACGCTATTGGCCGCCGACTTGCCGGCGCCGGCAACCACCGCCGCCGCGCCGCTGCCGGTGATTTCGCAAAGCGAACTGCAGGCGCTGCAACAACGCCTCGACGGCCTCAAGCAACAGATTTCCGCAGCGAACAATTACAACCAGCTCGAAGGCCCGCAGGATCGGGTGCAGGCGTTCATTCTGGATGTCGATCGGTTGTCGACGGCGTTGTTGCCGCAGCAGGCGCAACTGGCGGTGCAGTTGGGGGTGCTCGGCGCGGCGCCGGATGCTGATCTGGCGGCGGAACAGGCGGATATCGTAGTGCAACGGGCAGCGCTGGCAGAGCAGAAAAGCAAGGTCGACGGAACCCTGAAGAGCCTGGCGGCGTTGAAGCAGAGCGCGGCGGACCTGATTACGCAGATCGCCGGCATTCGTCGCACGTTGCTCGAGAGCGAGTTGACCTTGGGCACTGACAGCGTGCTGAGTCCGAGTTTCTGGTCACCGCTGGTGAATCCGACCGACGATGATCGTCAGCGTCTGCGTTTTTTCGTCGATCAAGTACGTGATACCTGGGCCACGGTTTGGGCGCCAGGCGAACGCCTCTTCACCAGTATCCTGGTGCTAGTGGCGCTGATCATCTGGACCTTCGGTCGCCGGCTGGCCGAACGCGGTCTGACCTGGGTGTGCATTTACCGCATGCCCGAGGGACGTCTGCGCCGCAGTGCGCTGGCGTTCGCCTCGGCGCTGGCGACCATCGCCACCACCGCCATTGCCCTGCAATTACTGTTCTACGCCTGCACCCGTCATCAACCTTTGCCGCCAGTGCTGGAAACCTTCTCCGAAGAGTTCGAAAAGGTCGTCTATGCCTGCGTACTGCTCACCGGGTTGAGTCGCGCGTTGCTGTCGACCGAACATCCCTCGTGGCGCCTGCCGGCGATTGCCGATCAGGTGGCGCTGGCGCTCAGGCCCTACCCGCGCATTCTGTCCTGCACGTTATTGGTGCTGGTGACGCTGGTGCAGGTGAGCAATGCCACCGGCATGAGCAGCCAGATCGTGATTGCCGGACGCGGGGTCATTTCGATCGTTGTGCTGGCGATCGTGACGGTCCTGTTGTTGCGCGTCGGCAAAGTGCGCAAGGCGCTGGTCGCGGCCAATGATGCGGCAGCAGCGAACAGTACGTTTGCCGGGGTGATTTACACCATCGCCAGCGTCTCGATGTTTGTCTCGGCGATTGCCTTGCTCGCCGGCTACGTGTCGCTGGCGCGATTCATCAGTTATGAGTTGGTGTGGGCCTACATCGTCTTGTCGGGTTTCTACCTGCTGATCCAGTTGATCAAGGACGCCTGCGAGCACGTATTTTCACCCAGACATGCGAGCGGCAAGGCGCTCAAACAGTTATTGGGCATCGGTGATCGCCGCCTCGATCAGATCTCGATCCTGCTGTCCGGCTTCAGTCGGGCCGCGCTGATGCTGCTGGCGGTGATCGCTCTGTTTGTCGGTGGCATCGGCACCACGCTCGGGCAACTGGCGAGCAACATCATGGCGATCCTTGGCGGCGCCGGGTTGCGCAAGCTGAACATCGTCCCCGGCCACCTGCTCAATGCCGTGCTGGCGCTGATGATCGGCATCTGGCTGATCCGCGCCCTGAGTCGCTGGCTCGACAACGAGTTCCTGCCCAGGACCGACATGGACCCCGGCATGTGTGCCTCGTTGAGCACGCTGTTTTCCAACATAGGTTACGCCTTCGTGATTCTGCTGACGCTGTCGTCGCTGGGCGTGCAGTGGACCAATCTGGCGTGGATCGTCAGTGCGCTGTCGGTGGGTATCGGCTTCGGTTTGCAAGAGATCGTGAAGAACTTCGTCTCCGGCCTGATTCTGTTGACTGAACGACCGGTGAAGGTCGGCGACCTGATCAGCATCAGTGGCGTCGAAGGCGACATCCGCCGCATCAACGTGCGCGCCACGGAAATCCAGCTCAGCGACCGCTCGATCGTCATCGTGCCCAACTCGCAACTGATCTCGCAGAACCTGCGCAACGTCACGCTGGGCGGCAGCGCGCAAGGCGTGGCGTCACTGGAACTGGTGTTCCCGCTGGATATCGATCCCGAAGAGGTCAAGGAACTGTTGCTCAACACGTACAAGGAGAACGAAACCATCCTCGATAAGCCAGCCCCTTTTGTGCGCTTCAGCAAGTTGTCGCCGGACGGGATTACCTTGACGGTGACTGGTTATGTGGGCAGTCCGAGGATTGTCGGGGTGACCAAAAGTGATTTGTTGTTCGAGATTCTCAAGCGCCTTGGAGCGGCGGGAATCGCGTTGGCGAAACCGGCCGGGACGACCTGATCGGGTTATTCCCGAAGCGCCTAAATGCCTGCCTTTTCGGTCTTTATTGGCGGTCAGAGCGCAACCTTTTACTCAAGCGGTTCACCCGTCGTCCAATAAGGATGTTCCATGCCTCAACGTCTTTTACTGGCGGCCTCGTTCCTCGCTGTCGCCGGTTGCGCCAGCCCTCCTCCTGCGTCCGTTCACACCCATGATCCCGCCAGTTCGTCCTTGCAAGGTGATATTTCGCGGCCGGCGGAGGTGTCCTTCTAGAATCAGAAGCCCCTCACCCTAGCCCTCCCGAAACGTCGGACCGCCCAAAGGGAGAGGGCACCGATCCGGGGATATTGGAGGGATACGCCGACCTGAATTTGCTTCACCGAATCCATAATCGACCTCGACCTGTACTTCCCTCACCGAATCCATAATCGACCTCGACCTGTATTTGCCTCACCGAATCCATAATCAACTCGGTCTTTCAGGTCGACGTAGCGCTCAAGATCACCCCGGTCAGTCCCCTCTCCCTCTGGGAGAGGGTTAGGGTGAGGGTGAGGGAATCAGACGACTCGGTATCAAGCGTCCTGCAACGCACGTGGCCGTTGGCTGCGTTGTTCGGCACTGGCGTCCGGCGCCGGTTGCAGCTGGAAGTCGAACTTCAGCTCGGCATAACGCCCCGACGCTGCGTCTTCACGGAACACAACCTCCCCGACCAAGCCTTCACGGGTCGCGTAGGCGAAGTCATCCCACAGGTATTGATCACCCGACAGATTGATCTGCGTGGTCAGGTGCCGATGCCCCGGCGCGCTGATAAAGAAATGCACATGGGCCGGACGCTGGCCATGGCGACCGAGTTGGTTCAGGCATTCCTGGGTCGGCCCTTGCGGGTCGCAGCCGTAGCCGGACGGCACGATGCTGCGAGCGCGGTAGCGGCCTTCGGCGTCGGTGATGATGCGTCGACGCAGGTTGTACTCAGACTGGCTCGGATCGAAAAACGAATAGGTGCCCTTGGTGTTGGCGTGCCACAGGTCAACGGTGGCACCGGACAACGGCTGGCCATGCAGATCGAACACCTGGCCTTCGAGGTGCATGACGGTGGCGACACCCTCCTCGCTGCCGTCATCCATTCGGCATTCACCTTCGCACAGGGGCGCGCCGGCCACGTACAGCGGGCCTTCGATGGTGCGTGGTGTGCCGCCGGTCAAGCCGATCTGTGCATCCTTGGCGTCCTGCAACAGGTCGAGGAAGTGCTCGATGCCAAGGCCGGCGACCAGTAATCCCGCCTCCGAACGAGCGCCCAGACGGTTGAGATAGTCGACCGCTTTCCAGAACTCGTCCTCGCTGATTTCGAGGTCTTCGATGATTTTCGCGCTGTCCTGCAAGATCCGCAGAACGATGGTTTTCAGCCGGGAGTTACCCTCGTCGTTGGCGAAACCGGCGGCTTCTTTGAAGAAGGCTTGCAACTCGGCGGTGTGGGTAATTTTCACGGTCATGGTGGTTACCTCATCTTGTTGTTTTGTTGGCGCAGTTCTCTTATTCAGCGCACTTCCCCTGTGGGAGCGAGCTTGCTCGCGAATGCGTTGTGTCATTCAGCATCTATGGTGACTGGCTCACCGCTTTCGCGAGCAAGCTCGCTCCCACAAGGGAAATGCGGCGAGCTCAGAATTAGCGGTCGTCGCTGTGGATCGACGACGGATGCCGGCACAGGCCGTCGACCTCGATGTCCATGTAGGGAAACAACGGCAAGCGCATCAGCGTGTCGTGCAGGGCCTCGACGCTCGGCACATCGAACACGCTGTAATTGGCGTAATGCCCAGCGATGCGCCACAGGTGTCGCCATATGCCTTCGCGTTGCAGCCGTTGGGCCAGTTCCTTCTCGTCAGCCTTGAGCCGGGTGGCCAATGACGGGTCCATGTCGACGGGCAATTTCACCGTCATTTTTACGTGGAACAGCATGGTGACTCTCCTGATTCAGTGGCGACGAAAACGCGCCAGACGCTCTTCGTCCAGCGTCAGACCCAGGCCTGGAGTTCGCGGGACGTGCAAGTGGAAATCGCGGTACTGCGGCGTTTCGGTGACGATGTCTTCGGTCAGCAACAACGGGCCGAACAGTTCGGTGTCCCAGGTCAGTTGCTTGAGTGTGAGGAAGGCGTGCGCCGAGGCCAGCGTGCCGATGGAGCCCTCGAGCATGGTGCCGCCGTAAAGCGCGACGCCGGCAGCCTCGGCGATCTGCGCGGTGCGCAACACAGCACGCGGGCCACCGTTCTTGGCGATTTTCAGGGCGAACACACTGGCGGCGCCGTCGGCGGCGAGGCTGAAAGCATCCTCGACGCTTTCGATCGATTCGTCGGCCATGATCGGCGCCGGGCTGCGCTGATTCAGGCGAATCTGCCCGGAGCGGTTGACCCGCGAAATCGGCTGTTCAATCAGGTCGATACCGTTGTCACCGAGCACCTGACAGCCGCGAATCGCTTGGGACTCATCCCAATACTGGTTGACGTCGACCCGCACACTGGCGCGCTCGCCCAAGGCTTTTTTGATCGCCACGACGTGCTTGAGATCCTGCTCCAGCGGGTTGGCGCCGATCTTCAATTTGAAGATGCGATGGCGGCGCGCGTCGAGCATCTGTTCGGCTTCGGCAATGTCGCGGGCGGTGTCGCCGCTGGCCAGGGTCCAGGCCACTTCAAGGCTGTCTCGCACGCGGCCGCCGAGCAACTCGCTGACCGGCAGACCGAGGCGCTTGCCCTGGGCATCGAGCAGTGCACTTTCGATGCCGGACTTGGCGAAAGTATTGCCCTTGGCGATCTTGTCGAGCCGCTGCATCGCCACGTTGATGTTGTTGGCGTCCATACCCACCAGCGCCGGCGCCAGATGCGCATCGATATTGGCTTTGATGCTTTCCGGGCTTTCATAACCGTAAGCGAGACCGCCGATGGTGGTGGCTTCGCCGATGCCTTCAATACCATCGCTGCAGCGCAGTCGCAGAATCACCAGCGTCTGCTTCTGCATCGTGTGCATCGCCAGTTTGTGCGGGCGAATGGTCGGCAGGTCGACGATGATCGTCGTCAGGTTTTCAATCAGAATTCGCTGCATGTCTGTGTCCTTTACAGAGTGATCAACCAAGGTCGCCGCCACCGACCGGCAGGGTCACGCCGGTGATGTACGAGGCGTCATCGGAAGCCAGAAAGAGGATCGCGCCGACCTGTTCGTCGAGGCTGCCGTAACGTTTCATCAGGCTGCTGTCGAGGGTTTGCGCGACGATCTCTTGATACCAGGCCTGCTCCTGCGCTGACGGTTCGGCGGCATTGCGCGGGATGCGCCGGGGCGGCGCTTCGGTGCCGCCCGGAGCCGTGGCGTTGACGCGAATGCCGCGCTCTGCGTTTTCGAAGGCCAGACATGCTGTGAGTGCGTTGATGCCGCCCTTGGCGGCGCCGTACGGCACCCGATTGACGCTGCGGGTGGCAATCGATGAAACGTTGACGATGGCGCCGCGCCCTTGCTTGAGCATGTACGGCAGCGCTGCGTGGCAGCACCACAGCGTCGGGAACAGCGAACGGCGCACTTCCGCTTCAATCTGTTCGACTTCGTAATGCTCGAACGGCTTGGCCCAGATCGTGCCGCCGACGTTGTTGATCAAAATGTCGAGACGGCCGAAGGTGTTGATGGCTTCAGCCATGACCCGCGCGCAATCGGTGTATTGCTCAAGGTCGGCGGTCAGCGCGAGAACGCCCTCGTCTTGCAGTTCGTGAACCAGTTCAGAGCGATCGACGGCGACGACTTGTGCGCCTTCGTTCAGCAGGCGTTCGCAGACGCGGCGGCCGATACCCTGCGCCGCGCCGGTGACCAGCGCGATCTTGTTGGAGAATCTGTTGTTCATGACAACCTCGAAAGAAGGGTTTCAGGCAGCCGCAGCAGCGAACTTTTCGTAGTAGAAGTTCGCCGGGGTGATGCCCTGCTCGCGGATGTAGTGGCTGACCGCTTCGACCATCGGCGGCGGGCCACACAGGTACACGTCGACATCGCCTTCATTGAGGTGGCGCGGTTCAATGTGCTGGGTGACGTAGCCCTTGAGTGGATGCGCACTCAGCGGGTTGGCCACGCAGGCGCCGAAACTGAAGTCGGGAATGCGGGCGGCGAAGGCTTCGAGACGATCGAGTTCGACCAGATCGAAATCGTTGGTCACGCCGTAGATCAAATGCACGGGATGATCGCAGCCCTGCTCGGCGATCTTTTCCAGCATCGCGGTGAACGGTGCCAGGCCTGTGCCGCCCGCCAACAACAGCAGCGGCCGCTTGATTTCGCGCAGGTAGAAACTGCCCAACGGCCCGGCCAGGTTCATGCTGTCGCCGGCCTTGGCCAACCCGGTGAGAAAGCTGCTCATCAAGCCACCAGGCACGTTACGAATCAGAAAGCTGACCTCGCCGTTTTTCTGCAATGAGCTGAAGGAATAAGCGCGGGTCTGCTCGCTGCCGGGCACTTGCAGATTGACGTACTGGCCCGGCAGAAACGCCAGTTTGCTCAGCGCCTCGCCCTTGATCGACAGCGCGATAGTGCTCTCGGACAATTGCCGGACAGTGCTGATCGATGCCTGGAAGTTCGCTTGTTCGGTCTTGCACACCTGCGAGCCGGCCGGCACTCGCACCACACAATCGCTTTCAGCGCGCATCTGGCAGGTCAGCACATAACCTTGCGCGAGTTCATCGGCGCTCAAGGCGTCTTCGATGAAATTGTCACCCATGTCGTAACGCCCTGCCTCGGCGAAACATTTGCAGGTGCCGCAGGCGCCATCGCGGCAGTCCAGCGGGATGTTGATGCCTTGGCGATACGCCGCGTCGGCGACGGTTTCATGGCCGCCGGCCTCGATGAAACGGGTGACGCCGTCTTCGAAATTAAGCGCAATCTGGAAATTCATGGTGCACCTCGCCGTGTCGACTAGATGTGGTAGATGTCGATGACCTGACGGACGTAATCGTTTTTCAGCACGACTTTCTTGGCCTTGATCAGCGGCTGTTCGCCACGCAGATCGAGGGTGTAGAAACTGCTGCCGAAGTAGCTGTCGGTGACCTGATAGCGGAAGCTCAAGGTGTGCCAGTTGAAACGCACTTGGCATTGCCCTTCGCTGTGCTCGACGATCTCGATGTTGCTCAGGTTGTGTGAGGTGCGAGTGTCGGGAATGGTCGCGCTGGAGCGCTCGGTCTTGATCCGGAAGATGCGGTCTTCGAGGCCGCCACGGTTGCCGTACCAGATCAGCGAGATTTCGCTTTGCGGGTCTTCGGTGAGGGTGTCGTTGTCGTCCCAGGCCGGCATCCAGAAGGTCGCGTCGGCGGCGTACAGCTCCAGCCATTGATCCCACTGGCCGTCATCGAGATAGCGCGCTTCGCGGTAGAGAAAATCGCGCACGCTGTCGTAGAGGTTGCTCATCACACGGCCTCCACAGGGATCAGTTGTGATTCGCTGGCAGCGGCTTTGAGCATGGTTTCCTGCCAGTACTTGTGTTGCAGCACGAACAGACCTTCGTCTTCGGTGCGCATGCCGGAGAGCAGTGGTTTAAGGTCGATTTCTTCGGCTGCTGCGTCGGCGCCTTCAACCCAGTGGGTCGCGCCCCGGGACATGTCGTTCCAGCCACGCCCGGCGCCGTAACCGGTCTGGCACGAGCGGAACTCTTCCAGGTCATCCGGCGTGGCCATGCCGCTGACATTGAAGAAATCTTCGTACTGCCGAATGCGCTTGGCGCGGGCCTCGGCGCTCTCGCCTTTGGGGGCGATGCAGTAAATGGTGATTTCAGTCTTGTCGACCGAGATTGGCCGGGCGATGCGGATCTGCGAACTGAACTGATCCATCAGATACACGTTCGGGTACAGGCACAGGTTGCGCGAGTTTTCGATCATCCAGTCGGCTCGAGCCTGACCGAAATCCCGGGCGAGTTCATCGCGGCGCTCGTAGGCGGGACGGTCTTCGGGGTTGGCCCAGCGGGTCCAGAGCAGCAGATGGCCGTGGTCGAAGGAGTAAAAACCGCCGCCCTTCTTCGCCCAGCTGCCGGCACTCATGGTCTTGATCGCTTCGCCCGCTTCGCGCTGTTGGCGCTGGTTCTGGGTGGCGGCGTAGTTCCAGTGCACCGAACTGACGTGGTAACCGTCGGCACCGTTTTCGGCGGTGAGTTTCCAGTTGCCTTCGTAGATATAGGAACTGGAACCGCGCAGTACTTCCAGGCCTTCTGGCGACTGGTCGACGATCATGTCGATGATTTTTGCCGACTCGCCCAGATGTTCGGTGAGGGATTTCACATCGGCATTCAGGCTGCCGAACAGAAAGCCGCGATAGGACTCGAAACGCGCGACTTTGGTCAGGTCATGGGAGCCTTCGCAGTTGAAACCTTGCGGGTAACCGGCTTCGCTCGGGTCTTTGACCTTGAGCAGTTTGCCGCTGTTGTTGAACGTCCAGCCGTGAAACGGGCAGGTGTAGCTGGAGCGGTTGCCGGACTTGTGCCGGCACAACATGGCGCCGCGATGGCTGCAGGCATTGAGGAACGCATTGAGCACACCGTCCTTGTTGCGCGCGATGAAGATCGGCTGACGCCCCATGGTCGTGGTCAGAAAATCGTTGTTGTTGGGGAGCTGGCTTTCGTGGGCGAGGTAAATCCAGTTGCCTTCGAAGATGTGCGCCATCTCCAGTTCGAACAGCCGCGGATCGGTGAACATCTCCCGCTTGCAGCGGTAGGCGCCCTTCTCCTTGTCTTCTTCAAGCATGGCATTGAGGTAGTCGATTCCCAGGGACATGGCCGGGGCCTCCATTGTTATTGTTCAGGCCAGGTCAGATTAGGGAGGCGATGCAGGAGGCAATAGCCGAATCCTGCAGATCGCTATCCGATTTGTGCAGGATGGCGCGGCAGGTGATTCGGGGAAGTTTCAGCGGGGAGTGTTAGTGGCGGCGTTTGAAGGTCTGCGACGGCAGTTCACCGAACTGCTGGCGATAGCTTTCGGAGAAACGGCCCAGGTGCAGGAAGCCGTAGTCGAGCGCCAGCTCGGTGAGGTTGCGCACCGGGCAGCTTGGGTCACTGAGGCAGGCGTGGATGCGCGCAAGCTTGCGTTGGCGGATGTATTGCATCGGCGTAACGCCCAGTTGGCGTTCAAACAAGGTGTACAGCGAGCGCGGGCTCATGCTCGCCTGTGCGGCCAAATGTTCAGCCGGCAAATCCCGTTTCAGGTTGCGGTCGATGTAATCGACGATGCGTTCGAAGCTGATGTTCGGTGCACTCAGGCATTCACGACTGACGTTGGTGCTCATCAGCGAGATCAGTTTGCTGCCGATGATCTGCGCGTAATGCTCCTGCACCCGCAGCAACGGATCGCTGGCCTCGGCTTCTTGACAGATCATCGCGAGCAGGTTGGTGAAGCCTTCCAGTTCATCCAGCCGATAGTGATTGCGCAGGAAACGGATACCGCTTGCCGGACGCTGCCAGCGCTGCTCGTCACACACCGATTCAAGCACGCTGACCGGCACCTTGAGGATGAATTTCTCGCAATCATCCGAGTAAGTCAGATCGACCGGATCATCCGGGTTGATCAACAGCAACTCGCCCGGCACCAGATGCTGCTCGCGCTTGTGCCCGCGCCACAGGCAATTGCCTTGCAGCAGCACTTGCAGATGGTAAACGGTCTCCAGGGCCACGGAGGTCACGCGTACGCTGCCGCCATAGCTGATGCGGGCCAGATCGAGATCGGCGAGTTTGCGATGGTTGAGGCTGGCTTGCGGGTGGGTGGTTCTGGACAGGCCGATGAAGTGCTGGCCGACGTGCTGATTGACGTAGTCGGAGACGGCATAAGGGTCAGCGTGACGAAATACGCTGCTGCGATCGCTCAGCAGATGGCTGTCCATGGGGCGTTGCTCGTTGTTGTCGTTATTTTGGTTTCATGGGGTTTCAGGCACATCGAGCCACAGTACGCCGGAGTGTCGGAGGGGGCAATTGGACGAAGGTTTGGGTACTCGATAATCGAACACTTTTTGCGGATTACAGACTGGTTTGAACTTCGCCTACACTTGCCGAAGAAATCCCCTACACRCCAAAAAACCCGATACAAAAAAATCCTACTTATGACAGTTTTATAAAACAAAAAAAGCCCGTTTCAGTCGAAACTGAAACGGGCTTCTCCCACCTCAACGGCCGTTACTTCAGGTCGTCAAAGTGGTCTCGCAGGAACTCGTAAAAGCGAAAGGCTTTAAACAATCTCCATACAAGGCTCAGCGTACGCAGCAAAAGCTTCATACGTTTTGGCCTCCAGGGCTGGGGGCCAAACCTCCAGCAAGCTTACCGGACCATGCTTGCTTTCAGCCTGAACGTCAGTTCGACTAGTGAGGCGGCCGGTTGAAAGCCCTCTGAGCCATCATCCCGGCACGGGTGCAAAACCGTGTCAAAGGGAATGAAACTGTTAAGTTTTCCAGCCAGACCTCACTACCGAACTAACATATGAGCGCCTGCATCATAACCTCAATAAAAAGATTTCATGCAGAGAGTTCTATTGCCTTTGTAAACCGTTATTTCTGCCTGTTTATTAAAATAAACAGATCTGGAAAAAGTCGTTCAAAAAAAGCTATTACCGTTGCAAGGTGGCGCAAAGGCTCATACTATCCTCACACGTCAGTTCGGCTAGTGAAGCAACAAACCTCGGTCGCAAACCAAGGTTTACAAAAAAACCGCCCCGCAAAGGCGGTTTTTTTTCGTCTGCCTTTTCACTGCACCCGCCGACGAAAAACAGCTCACAACGCGCGCGCCCACGTCTGACTTACCAGGTCCTTGCCAAAGCTGTGAACCGCCTCCTCCTCCACCAACTCAAACYCGGCCTGCTGATAAATCTTGCGTGCAGCCGTCAGGTTGCTGGTCGTCCACAAGGTCATTTTCTGGTAACCAACCTGACGGGCGAAACGCAGGCACTCCTCGACCAGACGACTGCCAATACCTAAGCCCCGCGCACTGGCGTCGACGTAGAGCATGCGCAGTTTGGCGGTCGTTTCATCCTGGCGGACGATGAACACCGAACCGATGACCTTGCCGTCCTTTTCGGCAATCCAGCAGCGCTCACAGGTGGGGTCGTAATCGCGCAGGTACTTGGCGACCACCTCGGCCACCAGCACCTCGAACTCCGAATTCCAGCCGTATTCGCGGGTATACAGTGCGGTTTGCTGTTGCATCACCGTACCCATGTCGCCGGGTTGCGGATCGCGTAATACGTAGGTTGAGTCTTTGTTGCCTTGCAGCAGTGTCTGGATCAGCGTCATGGCGCCGATCAGTTGTTTCTGCTGCGGTTCTGGCAATCGCTCGAGCATGGCGACGATCTGTTCGCGGGAAGCCTTTTCCAGCGGGACCAGAATTTCGCGCCCGAGGTTGGTGAGGTGCAATTGCGCAGCGCGGCCGTCCGTAGGCGACGGCACTTTCTGGATCAAGCCGCGCTTTTCGAAACCGCTGATGATGCGGCTCATGTAGCCGGCATCGAGGCCGAGCATCTGGCGCAGTTCAGCGCTGGTCAGGTCACCGCGCGACGCCAGTTCATACAAAATGCGCAACTCGGTCAGCGAGTAGTCGCTTTGCAGCAGATGCTCCTGCAATACACCGATCTGATGGGTGTAGAAGCGGTTGAAACCGCGCACGACGTCGGCTTGCTCGAGGAGATGGCTGCTGGACATGACAAATGCTCAATTAATTGCTTAAAGCAACTATATATTTGCCAAAAGCAACCATGTCAACAGAAAGCTATCGGCACTTGGCCAACACCACCTGACAGGTATCCGGCGTGCCCCCGGAGCGTCCGGCATAGCGAATGCAGTTGTTCATCGACTTCTGCCGGGCCATGTTCAAACTGGAACCCCAGGCCAGACCGCCCTCGCCGACCGACGGCAGGGCTTTGGCGTAGCAGGCATCGCCAACACCTGAAGGTGGATAATGTTTTCGGCTGGAGCAACCTGCGGTAAACATCAGGCTAAGGCCGATCAGGGTGAGCATGCCCCAGAGCGAGCATCGGTTGAGCATCGTATTCCACCTGTCGCCAAAGGGGTCGTAACCTGTTGAGTCTAGCCCCCTCATCTGCACAAATCTTCTAAACCTCGATGAGCATTGCGCGGTATTTTATGGGGCCGCACCTTTCAATGGCGAACACTGGAGCTTTCGTGGATAAACGCAACTGGATCGAGCTGTCCCAGGATGCCGACACCGGGATTGAATCGATTCGTGCTCATTTTCAGGGGCATGCCTACGATCCGCACTGGCATGACAGCTTCCTCGTCGGCGTCACCGAGCAAGGTGTGCAGCAGTTCAACTGCCGCCGCGTGCGTCATCGCAGTACCCCGGGCAATGTGTTCCTGCTGGAGCCGGGGGAAATCCACGATGGCCAGGCGCCGACCGAGGAAGGTTTTACCTATTCGATGCTCTACCTCGATCCGCACTGGCTGGAGCGTGAAATGCACGCGCTGTTCGAAGACGCACCGTCCGACAGCCAGCCCGGTTTTGCCGACACGCTGAGTCAGGATCCGCGTCTGGCCACAGCGATCAATCACGCTTTCCATGCCTTGCATGACGGCGATCTGCGCATCGTCCGGCAGACCGCCATCGACGGTCTGCTGAACTCGCTCACGCGTCATCTCGACTGGCGCAAGCGCCAGGTTTTCGATCCGCGCCTGCCATTGGTGGCGCAACTGGCGCGGGATTACCTGCACGCGCACACCTATGAAGATATCGGTCTCGATGATCTCGCGCGGGTCTGCGGGGTGGACCGTTTCCGTCTCAGCCGGGCGTTCAAGTCTGCCTTTGGTCTGGCGCCGCACGCCTACCTGATCCAGTTGCGCCTGGCCAAGGCGCGGCAGTTGCTGGCGCGCGGTGAAACGCCGGCGCAAGTCGCCAGCGTGCTCGGTTTTGCCGATCAGAGCCACCTCGGTCGCTGGTTCCGGCGCGCCTATCAACTGACGCCGGCGGATTACCGCAAACGCTGCTCAAACCTTCCAGACTGACGCACGCCGTCTGGCGATCATGGATACCTGTGTTGATTTTCAGGGAATCCCGATCATGGCGTCATTACTGCCCTTCCTGCTGTTTGCTTTCGTTGCCTCGATCACGCCGGGGCCGACCAATATTCTGGTGTTGAGCCACAGTTCGCGCCAAGGCCTGCTCGCCACGTTGCCGATCATTTTTGGCGCCTGCGCGGCGGCGGCCCTGATCGTGCTGGTGGTCGGCCTCGGTGCCGGCGAAACGTTGCTGCGCTACCCGCGAGTGCAGCAAGCCATGGCCTGGGGCGGCGTGCTCTGGTTGAGCTGGCTGGCGTGGCAGATCTTTCGCAGCACGCCGCCATCACTGAACCCGGCGGATGCCCAGGAAGAACGTTTCAGCGTGCTGAGCGCTGCCATGCTGCAACTGGTCAATCCCAAGGTATGGATGATGGCGGTGGCAGTGGTCAGCGTGTTTGTTGGCGGGGGTGACAAGCCCCTGCGGCTGCTAGTGTTGTCACTGGCGTTTTTGCTGGTGTCGCTGCCGTGTATGACGTTCTGGGCATTGCTGGGTGTGGGCAGCGCACGGTTGATGGGTTCGCCACGGGCGTTCAAACGCATGAATGCGGCACTGGCGTTGTTGCTGCTGCTCTCGGCATGGCTGACCGTCCTGGCATAACGCCCCGTCAGGAGCTGCCGAAGGCTACTTCTACGCAGGAATGGGCTGTCAGCTCAGGCCACGTTCGGTGAGGAATGCCGAGATGTAATCGATGAACGCCACCACCTTCGCCGTGGCCCGCCGATGGCTCGGGTACACCGCGAGAATATGCGGGCCGAAGGTATCCGGGTCGATGTCGTAATCAGCCATGACCCGCACCAGTCGCCCGTCGGCAATGTACGGTGCGGCGCTCCACAGCGGCGTGTGTAGCAAACCGCGCCCGGCCAAAGCACTGGCCAGCAGCAAGTCGTAATTGTCGCTGCGCAACCGCGGCGCCGCCGGTTGCGCCAGACTCAAGCGCTGCCCGTCGCGCTCGGCCCACCAGAATTCGCGGCTGAGCAACGGGTGCTGATAGAGCAGCCACTCATGCTGCTCAAGGGTTTGCGGAGTCACCGGCAAATCCTTGCGCGCCAGGTACTCCGGACTGCCGCACAGGGCCAGTCGATTGCTACCCACCACCCGCGCAATCAGCCCCGGCAAGTCATCGTGGCCTTCACGCAGCGCCAGGTCATAACCACTTTCCAGCAGGTTGACGAAGGCATCGCACAGGTCCACTTGCAGACTGATCTGCGGATATTGCTGCAGAAAGCCGTCACACACCTGATCGAGAAACGCCCGTCCATACGCCAGCGGCGCGGTGATTTTCAGGTTGCCGCGCAAGCCGTGCTGCAACTGCTCGATTTCCTCGTTGGCCTCGTCCAGCCGCTGCAACACCAGCCGTGCGGTTTCCAGGTACACCCGACCGATTTCGGTAAGCAGGATCCGCCGTGTGCTGCGCTCAAACAGGCGCGCACCCAGCTCAGATTCCAGGTGATTGACCGCTTTGGTCAGCGCCGACGGGGTCTTGCCCAACTGCTCGGCGGCGCGGCTGAAACTGCCGAGCTGCGCGGTGACCACGAACATTTTCAATGCACCCAGCTTATCCATACTTTTTCCATTCAGGCAAAAACGTTTTTCGTGAGGGAGGCGTTCTGTCGGCCGCTGTCAGCCACTAATCTCGCCATCAGACGCAATAACAAGGAAATCTTCAATGAAAAGATTCATCCCGAGTCTGTTGGTAGTCGCTGTAAGTTTTGCCTCGATGGAAGCCATGGCCGCTGCTGATCTGATCCTGCTCAACGGCAAGATTTTCACTGCCGACCGCGCACAACCCAAGGCGCAAGCACTCGCCGTAGAGAACGGCAAAGTGCTGAAGGTCGGCACCGACGCGCAGATCAAAGCCCTGATCGAATCCGGCACCCAAGTCATCGATCTCAAAGGCAAAGCGCTGATGCCCGGCCTGATCGACAGCCATTCCCACGCGATTTTCGGCGGACTGGAAATGGTCTCGGCGAACATGGAAGACGAAGTCGTCAGCCTCGACGAACTGCAAAAACGCCTGCGTGGCTGGCGTGCAGACGGCAAGGCCAGGCACGGCGATGTGCTGAGCATTGCCGGCATGAGTTCGGTTTACTGGGCGCAGGCCGAAGCCTTGGGCAACACCTTCAACAACGGCGAATGGGCCAATGTGCCAGTGGTGTTTATCGGCAGCGACCACCACACGGCGTGGGCCAACAACGTCATGCTCAAGCGCGCCGGGATTGATGCGGCTCTGCTGAAAACCCTGCCCGACGCAGAAAAAGACACCATCGGCAAACTGGCCAATGGTGAGCCGAACGGCTTTGTGGTCGACGCCGGTTGGGACCGGGTCGCCTCGAAAATGCCAGTGCCAAGCCCTGCCGACATGTTGAACGCCGCCAAATCAGCGGTGCGCTACAACAACAGCCTGGGCATCACCGCGTGGATGGATCCAGCCGCCAACGCCGCACCGGGGGAAGCGGTGTTCGCCCTCAAACCGACCGAGAAAACCGTCGGCGTGCTGCCGGCCTATAAAGCCCTGTCGGAAAGCGGCGACATGAGCGTGCACGTCGCGGCGCTGTTGGTGGCCAACCCGAAAAGCCTACCCGCCGACCTCGATACGCTGGACAAGGTGCGCCAGCAATTCCAGGGCATTCCCAACCTGACCCTGCCCGGGATCAAGATCTTCGCCGACGGCGTGATTGAATTCCCGGCGCAGAGCGCGGCGATGATCGACCCGTACAGCAACTCGCACAAACAGGGCGAACTGCTGATCGATCCGCAGCATTTCGGCGAACTGGTCAGCGCCATCGACCAGCGCGGCTGGCTGGTGCACATCCACGCGATCGGCGACCGTGCGGTGCGGGAATCGCTGAACGGCATTGCTCAGGCGCGCAAGGATCGTCAGAGCGGCGTGACCCACTCGATCACTCACCTGCAAATGGTCAACCCGCAAGAGTTCGCCCGCTTCAAACCGCTCAATGTCATTGCCTCAATGCAACTGCTGTGGGCCAGCGCCGACGACTACACCACCGACATGATCAAGCCCTACGTCAGCGCCCTCGCCTTCCGCTACCAGTACCCGGCGCATTCGCTGCTGAAACAGGGCGCGACGATCGCCGGCGCGAGTGACTGGCCGGTGTCGACACCGAATCCGTTCAACGCCATGGCCCAGGCGATTACCCGTGTCGGACCGTTGGGTGTGCTCAATGCCGATGAGCGTCTGGACCGTGAAACCATGTTCTACGCCTACACCGTCAACGCCGCGCGGACCATTGGCCTGGAAAAGCAGATCGGCTCGCTGACGCCGGGCAAGCAGGCTGACTTTATCGTGCTCGACCGCGATGTGTTCAGCGTCGACAACAAAGCCCTGCATGACACCCAGGTTTTGCAGACCTGGTTCGGCGGCCGTCAGGTCTATACCGCCACCCAATAACAACAACCATCCCACCCTGTGGGAGCGAGCTTGCTCGCGAAGAGGCCAGTCCATTCAACATCTTCACTGACTGACCCACCGCCTTCGCGAGCAAGCTCGCTCCCACCTGTTTTGTGAGAGTGGCCGATATGGCATTCCCACACACAGTTTTCGTACTGCCCAAAAATAATCACAACATCGGGACCTCACATGAAAGCCTTGCCCCTGTTCGCCCTGAGTTTCTTGAGCGTGCTGCCCTTGAGCAGTTTTGCGATCCCCTTGAACGATGACTTTGCGCTGGAGGTAGACCTGGCCCTCGCCAGCGACTACCGCACGCGGGGCATCTCGCAAACGCAAAACGACCCTGCCGTGCAAGCCGGTCTCACCCTCGCGCACAGCAGCGGTCTGTACCTCGGCGCGTGGAGTTCCAACGTCGATTTCGGTGGTGGTCTGAAAACCCGTCAGGAAGTCGATTACTACGGCGGCTGGCTGTGGCAGGCGACCGAGGAAGTCAGCCTCGATCTGGGCTACATCAAGTACGCCTACCCCAAGGAAAGCCAGTTCAACCAGAGCGAGGTCTACGGGATTCTCGGGGTTTACGGGGTGAAGCTGGCGGCGTATTACTCCAGTGATGCGCCGGGGATCGATAGCAAGCAGAGTTCGCTGTACAGCTACATTGGTTATGAAACCGAGTTGCCGTTCGACTCGGGACTGAAGCTGCGTTACGGCAATATGGACTTCAAGGATCCGCATCTGTACTCGGCGTCCGGGCAGGCCGAGGACAGTTATCGCGAGTGGGAAGTCAAACTCACCCATAACCTCGCCGGCGTGGTACTGGGCCTGAGCTACATCGACACCGATCTCTCACAAACCCAATGCCTGAGCAATTGGGGCTTCAAAGATGTCTGCACGGCAACCGTCGTCGCCAGCGTCAGCAAATCTTTCTGACCCCACCGAGATCCATTGTAGGAGTGAGCCTGCTCGCGATAGCGGTGTGTCAGACAACACATCGACACCTGACACACCACATCGACACCTGACACACCGCTATCGCGAGCAGGCTCACTCCTACAAGGATTTGCTTCGAATTCGTTAGTTGTTACAGGATGTTTACGAATTTTTTACTAATGTTCTTCTACAGTTACACGCGCAACCGCGTGGTTTTCTATTCAAGTAGAGGAATGTTTGACATGGCTTTGGGCAACGGACTGCGTTTACCGTCCATCACTCCTACCCGACTGGTGCTGCTGTTTTCTCTGGCGCTGGTGGCGTTGTACAACCTGGCGACCTGGAAGGCGCTGGGCACCCTGATCACTTTGCAAGGTGCGCACAAACTGGCGTTTTTCGCCTCATTCGCGCTGTTTTTGTGGGCCGCGATCACCCTGCTGCTGACCCTGGTGTCGTTTCGCTGGACACTGAAACCGGCGCTCACCCTGGTCGCCTTGCTCTCGGCCTGCGCTGCCTATTTCATGAACGAATACGGCATCACCATCGACACGGTGATGATTCAGAACGTCTTCGAAACCAACCCCGCCGAAGCCACCGCGCTGTTCAGCGGCAAGCTGTTGGCTTACCTGCTGCTGCTCGGGGTGTTGCCGGCGGCGCTGATCTGGCGCTGGCCGGTGAGTTATCGACCGTTCTTTCGCGGCCTGCTCAACAAGGTGCTGGTGATCATCGCCTGTGTGCTGGTGATCGCCGCGTCGGTGGGCGCGTTCTATTCGACCTACGCACCAATCTTCCGCGAAGAAGACAAGCTCACCCACTTCATCAACCCGACCAACTATATCTACGCGATCAGCAAGTACGCCAAGCAACGCCTGGGCATCAAAAAACATTTCGTGGTGCAGGCCATCGGCGAAGACGCGGTGATGAGCGCCAACGCGGCCAGCCGCGAGAGGAAATCGCTGATGGTCTTCGTGGTCGGTGAAACCGCCCGCGCCGATCATTTCTCGCTAAATGGCTACGAGCGCGAGACCAATCCCGAACTGAGCAAACTCGACATCCTCAACTTCACTCAGGTGCATTCCTGCGGCACGTCGACGGCCGTCTCGGTGCCGTGCATGTTCTCGATGTTCCCGCGTGAGGATTACAGCGACAAGAAAGGCAAAACCTACCAAGGCCTGCTCGATATCCTCCAGCGTGCCGGCGTGCAAGTGCTCTGGCTGGACAACAACAGCGACTGCAAAGGCACCTGCCTGCGCGTACCGCATCGCGACATTTCGAAGAATCAGCCGGGGCCATTCTGCGATGGCAACAACTGCCTCGACGAGGCGCTGTTGCAAGACCTGCAAAGCTACATCGACAGCCTCAAGGGCCACGCGATCATTGTCCTGCACGCCGATGGCAGTCACGGCCCGGAATACTACGAGCGTTACCCGAAAGAGATGGAGCGCTTCAAACCGATCTGCCACACCAACCAGTTGGGCAGTTGCAGCCGCGATGAACTGGTCAACGTGTACGACAACACGATTCTGTACACCGACCATTTCCTTGCCAAGGTCATCGAACTGCTCAAGCGCAATCAGGACTCACTGGACACGTCGATGGTTTACGTTTCCGATCACGGCGAATCGCTGGGCGAGAACGGGCTGTACCTGCATGCGGCGCCGTATGCGCTGGCGCCGCAAGCGCAGACCCATGTGCCGATGGTGATGTGGTTTGGCAATGGCACGCTCGCCAGTGAAGGGATCGATCGCGGTTGTTTGCAAGGCAAGACCGGGCAGGCCGATCTGAGCCACGACAACCTGTTCCACTCGGTGCTGGGGTTGTTTGATGTGAGGACGTCGGTGTATCAGCCGGGGCTGGATATTTTTCATGGCTGCCGGCCTTCGATGACGGCTGCGCAATAACCTGGATGCTGCGCAGATCCCTTGTAGGAGTGAGCCTGCTCGCGATAGCGGTGGATCAGCCAACATCATTGTTAAATGACACACCGCGATCGCGAGCAGGCTCACTCCTACAGGGGGATGTGGTGGATCAGGGGATGAGGTTTGCCAAATAGGCCCACGGGTAGATGCCGCGTTGATGGCCGTCGCTGAAGATCAGTTGCACGCCGTAGCCCTGCGGGTTGAGTTCGATCAGGCGCACGCGATCATCCACCCGTGGTGTCATGCCTTGGAGGCGAAACGCGCGGCATTGCGAGCATGGGCACTGACGGCGCAGTTCGGCGTGATTGAGCTGTTGTTCGCGGCCATCCGGCCAGCTCAAGCGCAAGGCGCCTTCGCTTTGCGAATTAGCCATCGACAGCGGGTTCATTGCAACTGACTCAAGGCGATGCGCACGGCTTTGCGCACCTCCGGGTCGCCGTCGTCCTGCGCGGCCTGCAACGCGGCCACGGCGCCGCGATCATGCAGTTCGCCCAAGGCCAGCGCGGCCTCTTTTCGCAGGTTACTGATGCGATGGCCGAGGGTGTCGATCAGGGCGTCCAGCGCCGGGGCGAAACGCAAACGGCCGAGGCTGCGAGTGGCGCGCAGGCGCACTTGCCAATAATCATCGCTCAAGGCTTCGACGAGCGCGGAACCAGCGTCAATGTGGCCGACCTTGCCCAAGGTCGTCGCGGCTTCTTCGCGTACTTGCCAGGCGTCATCCCGCAAGGCCTGGCACAGGGCTGGCAACACTTCGGCGCTGGAGGCCAAGCCCAAAGCGCCAGTCGCAGCACGGCGTACTTCGGTGTCGGGGTCAGCGCTGGCCAATCGTGCCAGCGCGGGCAAAGCGTCGAACTGCTTGAGCCAGCCGAGCACGCCCACGGCTTCACGACGAACGCTGGCGTCGGCATCGTTCAGCGCCGAAACCGCTGCCGGCGCGGCGGCGGCGAAACGCAACTCACGCAAGGCACGGAATGCGGCGATACGCACACTGACGTCGGCGTGATCGGTCCACGGCAAAATCACCTGCCCCGCCGCTTCCGTTTTGAGCAAGCTCAGGCTCTGCGCGGCGGCCGATTGCACGGCGGGCGACGGGTCGGTCAAGGCTTCACACAAGGCCTGCACGACGCCCTCATCTTCCCAGGCTTCCAGCAAACGTGCGGCTTCAGCGCGAACCTCTTCGGCGGGATCTTGCCTCAGGCGATCAACCAGCCAGAGCAAGCCATCCGGTTCTTCCAGATCCGCCAGATCAATCAGCGCAATGCGTCGCACACCGGCGTCTTCAGCGGTGAGGCGCGGTTGCAGATCGAGAATGTCCTGGTTATCGGTCACAGCAAATATAGAGGTCATAGGGCAAATCGCGGCAAAGGGTTTTCGGGAGGCAGACCGAGCGGGTTGAGGCGCGGCAGCGGTCGGTCGTTGTCGTGGCGCAGCAGATCGAGGCAGTGGCGTTTGAGTCGGGAGAATTCAGGGCTGGTGACCAGTTCGCTGGTGCGTGGCCGGGCGAAATCCAGGCGCAAGTCTTCGATGATTCGCCCCGGTCGCGCGCTCATCACCAGCAAGCGGTCAGCGAGAAACAGCGCCTCGTCGATGTCATGGGTGACGAACACCACCGTGGTGCGGATCCGCGTCCAGATGTCCAGCAGCAGTTCCTGCATGTTCAGCCGGGTCAGCGCATCCAGCGCGCCGAACGGTTCGTCCATCAGCAGCAAGCGCGGACGGTTGACCAACACTCGGGCGATCTCGACGCGTTGCTGCATGCCGCCGGAAAGCTGATCGGGCCAGCGTTCGGCAAAACCTTCGAGGCCGACCAGTTTGAGGATGTCATCGGCGGCGCGGTGGCGCTCAGCCTTGCCGATGCCACGCATTTTCAGGCCGAAAGCCACGTTGTCACGCACCGTGCGCCACGGAAACAACGTGTGGTGCTGGAACACCATGCCGCGCTGTGGAGACGGCCCGGACACCGCCGCGCCATCGACTTTCAGACTGCCGGCATGCGCACTCAGATGCCCGGCCAAGGCGCCGAGCAAGGTCGATTTGCCACAACCAGACGGACCAAGAATGCACACGAACTGGCCCGGCTCAATCTGGCAATCAAGTTCACGCACGGCTTCGAACGCTTCACGCCCTGCGCCGAGGACGATGGACAACTGGCGAATGTCGATCCGCCCTTCCGGGGTTTGCATCACGCTCATCAGGCTTTTCCTCGCGGTCGATGCCAGGGCGTGAACAGCCCGCCGAGGCGTTTGATCAGCAGGCTGCTGCCCATGCCCAACACGCCGATCAGCAGCATGCCGACGACGATGTCGGCGTAGTTCTGAATCGTGTAGGACTCCCAGGTGTAATAACCGATGCCGAACTGACCGGAGATCATTTCCGCGGTGACCAGACAGAACCATGAGGTACCCATGCCGATCGCCAGGCCCGTGATGATGCTGGGTGCGGCGCCGGGCAGGATCACTTCCAGCAGGATCGCCCGGCGCCCTGCCCCGAGGCTTTTCGCCGAGGCGATCAGGCGTGGGTCGACGCCTTCGACGCCGTGTACGGTGTTGAGCAGGATCGGGAACAGCGCGCCGGTGAAGGTGATGAAGACCATCGACAGTTCGGAGGATGGGAACATCAGGATCGCCAATGGAATCCACGCAACGGCGGGGATTGGGCGCAGGACTTCCAGCGGTGGCAGCAGCAGGTCTTCGGCCCACTTCGAACGGCCGATGGCCAGACCGAGGGCGATGCCGATGACTAGCGCCGCGAGATAGCCGGCGAAGACGCGGCTGAGGCTGGCGGTCAGGTGCTGGAGCAACTTGCCAGAATCGCCCAAACCGAGCGCCGCTTCGATCACCGCGATGGGTGTTGGCACGTTAGCGAAGGTGACCAGGCCGAGGTTCCAGTGGTGGCTGGCGGCGAGTTGCCAGAACAGCAGGCAGAGCAGCAAGGAGGCGGCTCTTGATGTCCAGCGGATGGGTGTTTTCATGGAGCGGGTTTCCGGTTCTGGATCTGTGTGATGGCTGATATTTACCCCCCTCACCCCAGCCCTCTCCCCCCAAGGGGGGCGAGGGGGAAAGGGAGCCGATCTTCGTGCTTTTCAAAACCTGCGTTCGGCTCGAAAGGGAGCCGACCTGCGTGCTTTTCAAAACCTGCGTTCGACTCGGTATTTCAAGTCGGCGTAGCGAGTCCAAACACCACGGTCAGTCCCCTCTCCCTCTGGGAGAGGGCTAGGGTGAGGGGCTCTTGATCTTCAACTAGCGGGCGACGACCGCCTGGGTCGTGGCATCCGTAAAATCGAGAACCTTGCCACCCTGCGCCGACGCATATTGCTGAGCCTGCCCCTTAAGCAAAAACGCACTCAACCGGCCCTTCGCATCACTGGCAAACCACGCCTGCTCAGCCAGCAACTTGATCCCGCTGTCACTCGCCTGTGCATACACGGCACGGATGTTTTTGCCTTCCTGCTTCAACGCCGCCAACGCAGTGAAAGCGGCCTCGGCGGAGGCATAGCGGCGCACTTTGTCCTCACCGCGCACCCAGATTTCCGCGACATGACTGAAGTCAGTAATCGCTTTCCCCGTCGTCGCATCCGTAGCCTTCAGTGGCGTCTGTGCGTAGTTGGCCAGCTGCGCCGTGTAGTCCAGACCCGACGCCTTGAACGCGGCGCGGATGTATTGATCGTCGATGAACGTATTCAGATCGAGGCCACGATCAGCCTTCTTCAACAGCTTCAACGTATCGATGGCCGTACCAACCGCCTGACGATATTCCGGCTTCCAGCTCAAGTCGCGGGTCTGCACGCCGAGCGGGCCGTGGAACAGGTAATTCACTTCGGCATCAACACCGGTGACTTTGGCGATCAGTTCGCTGTACTTCTCAGGCTCGGCGGCGAGCAGTTGATTGGCCTCGATGCTCGCCCGCAGGTACGCGACGACGATCTCCGGATACTTCTTCGCATAAGCCTGATCCACCAGCGCACCGTGGAACGTCGGCGCATTGGCCTGAGCGCCGTCGTAGATCTTGCGGGCGAAGCCCCGGCTCGGAAACAGCTCGGCGAACGGCACGAAATCAGCGTGGGCGTCGATCTTGCCGGCCTGCAACGCCGAGCCGGCGACTTCTGGTGGCTGGGCAATGATGTTGACGTCCTTGAGCGGATCCCAGCCCTGCTCCGCCACCGCACGCAACAACATGCCGTGGGCGGTGGAGGCGAACGGCACGGAAATGGTCTTGCCCTTGAGTTCGCTGAGCGATTGCACGCCGGACGCACTCGGCACGACGATGCCGTTGCCGCTGCCCTTGATGCTCCCCGACAGTACGCTGATGAACAGGCTGTGCTTGCCGGCAGTTTCGAACGCAACACCGTTGAACGCACCTGGGAAATCGGCCATGGCGCCGAAGTCGAGTTTGCCGGCGACCATCTCGTTGGTCAGTGGCGCGCCGCTGGTGAAGTTTTTCCACTGCACGTCGTACTTGGCGTCTTTGTAAGTGCCGTCGTGGGGCAGGTATTTGTCGAGCAGACCGAGTTCACGAATCAACAGACCGCCAGCGGCGCAATTGATGGTGGTGTCCTGGGTGCCGATGGCGATGCGGATGGTTTCGGCTGAGGCCGACAAAGTGAACGAAGCCAGTACCAGACCGGCGATTGCTGCACGCAACATGAGTGTTTCCCCTCGAATCATTTATTTGAGTTCGTCTCCGCCGCGATCAGGGCGCGGTGGGAAACGAGGGGTTGTCGGTGAATCCAGCGTCCGGTGTTTCCGGATGGCTAATGGCTTGCCACAAATCCCTGTGGGAGCGAGCCTGCTCGCAAAAGCGGTGTGTCAGGTGTCGATGTGCTAGCTGGATCACCGCATTCGCGAGCAGGCTCGCTCCCACAGTGGTCCGGGTTTCAACGCAGGAGATAGGGGATGTCGACCTTGACGGCGCCGGTCGGGCAATCCTTCTCGCACGGCATGCAGTACCAGCACTCGTCGAACGCCATATAGGCCTTCTGCGTCGCCGGGTTAATCGCCAGCAAGTCCATCGGGCAGACGTCGACACACACGGTGCAGCCCTTTTCGGCGATGCATTTGTCCTCGTCCACGGTGACGGGGGCGTTGGAGCGGAAGAAGATTTCCTGAGCTTGATAGGCCATGGTCCGGATTCTCTTTTAGGGGTGCATCAAGCGGCGAAAGCGCCAACCCGCAAGCGGTCGTACGCCTGCATTTCTTCGGCATCGAGCGGAATGATGTAAGGCTCGACGGCTTTCTTGAAACTGATCATCCGGCCGTCCTCGCCCTTCTTCAGATGGCAGTGGCAGAACCACTCGCTGTCGTTGCGCTGCGGGTGATCGACGCGATAGTGGTACAGGCCCCAGCGACTTTCGGCGCGAAACAGCGAGGCGCGTGCAGCCATTTCGGCGCAGTCGCGAATCACGCTGGTTTCCATCGCGCGCATCAGTTCATGGGCGTTGTTGGCCTTCATCTGCTCGAGATCGCGCTCGATGTCGCTGAAGCGTTGCAGGCCGATCTGCATTTTCCTGGTGACTTTCGGCGGTTGCAGGTAATCGTTGACGAAGCGCCGCAGCTTGTACTCGACCTGCGCCGGCGGCAGACCGTGTTCGCGATCCAGCGGGGCGTAGACCCGGGCCTTTTCCTTTTCGATCTGCGCGGCATCCAGCGCAGAAAACTCGCGCCCGGCGACAAAATCCGCCGCGTTGTGTCCGGCAAACCAGCCGTAGGTGAAGGCGCCGAGCATGTAATTGTGCGGCACAGCGGCCATGTCACCGGCCGAATACAAGCCTTTCACCGAGGTCTCGGCGCGTTCGTTGACCCACACCCCGGAGGCCGAGTGACCGCTGCAAAAACCGATTTCGGAGATGTGCATTTCGACCATTTGCGTGCGGTAATCAGTGCCGCGATTGGCGTGGAACTGGCCGCGACTCGGGCGCTCGTTGCTGTGCAGAATCTCTTCGATGTTCTGGATGGTTTCCTCGGCCAGGTGATCGAGTTTGAGGAACACCGGGCCGTTGCCGCTTTCCAGTTCCTGGTGGAATTCCCACATCATCTGCCCGCTCCAGTAGTCGCACTCGATGAAGCGTTCGCCCTTGTTGTTGGCGGTGTAGCCACCCAGCGGACCGGTCACGTAGGCGCAGGCCGGGCCGTTGTAATCCTTGATCAGCGGGTTGATCTGAAAGCACTCGAGGTTGGCCAGTTCGGCGCCCGCGTGATAGGCCATCGCGTAACCGTCGCCAGCGTTGGTCGGGTTCTCGTAGGTGCCCATCAGGTAGCCCGACGAAGGCAGACCGAGTCGCCCGGCAGCGCCACAAGCGAGAATTACAGCCTTGGCCTTGATCACATGGAAATCGGCCGTGCGGCAATCGAAGCCCATCACACCATTGACGGTGCCCTCCTCGTCAGTCAGCAACCGCGTGCAGACGAGACGATTGGTGATGCTCACCCGCGCACGTTTCAACTGCCGATAGAGGACTTTTTTGATGTCGTGCCCTTCCGGCATCGGCAGCACGTAAGCACCCATGTGGTGGACTTTTTTCACCGCGTAGTCGCCGGTTTCGTCCTTCTCGAACTTCACGCCCCAGCGATCAAGCTGCTCGATGGTTTCGAAACTGTGGGTGGCGTAGGCGTAAACGGCGGCCTGATTGACGATGCCGTCGTTGGCGATGGTAATTTCCTTGGTGTACTGCTCGGGCGTCGAGTGGCCGGGAATGATCGCGTTGTTCAGGCCGTCCATGCCCATGCTGATCGCGCCGCTGCGTTTGACGTTGGCCTTGTCGACCAGCAGCACGCGCAAGTCGCGGTTCTTTTCCTTGGCCTTGATCGCGGCCATCGGGCCGGCAGTGCCACCACCAATGACGACAATGTCGTATTCCTGTTCGAGCACGTTGCGGGTCATGCCTGCTCCCCTTTTTGCCGGTCGATCCGCAGGCGGTACTGGAACGCATCGCCACGGTAGTAAAGGTGTTCGAAGTCCAGCGGCTGGCCTTGCGCGTCGTGGGTCAGACGCTCGATGCGCATGATCGGCGAGCCGGCCTCGACGTTCAGCGCCTGGGTCAGATCGCTGTCAGCCAGCACTGCGTCGATGGCCAGATCGGCGTGGCCGAGGGCGATGCCGCAGTCGTTTTCGAGGATCAGGAAGATGTCGCGGGTGACCAGATCGGCCTTCTCCAGCCGCTCGCCGACGGCTTTGGGCAGGTAGGTGATTTCCAGCGAGATCGGTTCACGATTGATCAGGCGCACGCGTTTGATCTGCGTAACGATCTCGCCCTCGGCGACTTGCAAACGCTCGGCGACGCGCTTGTCGGCCGGGATGAATTTGAAGCTGCGCAGGCGGTTGATCACCTCGTAGCCACGGCCGGTCATCGACTCGGCGAGGCCTTGCAGGCTGCTGACGTTCTGAAAGGTTTTCGGTTTGGCGACGAAGGTACCTTTGCCGTGGATCTTGAAGATCAGCCCTTCTTTTTGCAGATCGCCCAGCGCCTGGCGCACGGTGATGCGGCTGACTTTGAACAGCACACCGAGTTCGCTTTCGGAGGGCATCTGGCTGTCTTGCGGGTATTCGCCGTCGAGAATCCGCGCACGGAGGACGTCGCGCAGTTGGGTGTGCAGCGGGACACTGCTTAGGGAGAGAACGTTATCGGTCATCACGGGATCACTTGTTATAACGAGTTATGACGTGATCTTAGAGATGTTATGACAAGGTTGAGAAATATTGTTTGGGCATAACCTTAGATACTTCACACGGTCGCTTTTTGTAGGAGTGAGCCTGCTCGCGATAGCGGTGGGTCAGTCATTGATGTGTTGTCTGACACACCGCTATCGCGAGCAGGGGGAATTGTGCGCTACTGGCGTTTGAGGATCTGGTCCATGACCCAGTCGGTCTTGAGCGCTTGTTCGGCGACGGCGGGATGTTTGGAATCTCCACGAATATGCGCATTCATTCCGAGCACGTGATGCCACTGGATGTGCTCGTGATGGGGGATTTCCAGGCTGAGGTGTTCATCGGCATGCAACTGCACGGGATGCTCATCAAACACCGAAAAACTGATCCGCCCGAGACTGCCAATGATCTCGACCCGATCCTCACGCCGATCCGCGACAAAGCTCCAGCAGCCCATGCCCAGCGCCCCGGAGGCGAACCGCCAACTGGCGCTGACGGCATCTTCCGCTGCATACAAACCAGCCTGACGCGCGGTGAATCCAGCGACTTCAACGATGTCACCGAGCAGATACTGAAACAGGTCAAAGCCGTGGCTGGCCAGATCGGCAAAGTAACCGCCACCGGCCACTGCCGGATCGGTGCGCCAGTTGTCGCGACCGTCCAGATCCGCCGGCGAAGGCGCCTTGGTCAGCGTCCAGCTCAAGTGCCGCACGTCACCGATGCGCCCCTCCTCCAACCATTGCCGCACCTGTGCAAAGCGCGGCAACGAACGGCGGTAGTAGGACACGAACAAGTGCAAACCGGCGTCGGCAAACGCTTTTTGCATCTCGCGACTTTGCCCGGCATTCAGCGCCATGGGCTTTTCCACACAGCAATGTTTGCCGGCCGCAGCGACTTTCAGGCTGTAGGCGTGGTGGCTGTCGGGCGGCGTGGCGATGTACACCGCGTCCACCTCAGGATCGTTGATCAGTGCATCGACGTCGGTGTAGACCCGCTCGATGCGGTGGCGCGCAGCGTAGTCGGTTACGGCTTCGAGGCGTCGGCCCATTACCGCCACCAGCGCCGAACCGGGCGCCTTGTAGAAGGCCGGCCCGCTCTTGCGCTCGGCGACGCTGCCACAACCGATCATGCCCCAGCGCACCACGTCCATGTCTCTTCCTTTAGCCGATGCGCAAGGCGCGCAGATCGAGGTGACCGTCCTTGAGCGGCGGGCACCAGTAGTAGCCGCCAGTGATTGGGCGGCTGATGCGATAGAGGCCATCGGTGATGCCGTCTTCCAGGCCGCTCATACGGCGCAGTTGCGCTTCGAAGGCATCCAGCGAGAAACCGAAGGCGAGGAACATCAGACCGGCACGATCACCTTCGATCCACGGCATCGAGCGGCGCACGACGAACGCTTCTGGGGCAAAGCTTTCCTGCGCGGTGCGTTTGACGTGGGCGGAGACTGGCGCGTCGTCGATCTCTTCGTTGTCGCTGAGGCGACGGCCCATGATGTTGTCTTTGTCCTCGGACGAGAGTTTGTGGAAACCCTTGAGGTCGTGCTGCCATTGCTGGATCGCGGCGAAGCTGCCGCCGACCATGCCGTCAGTGCCTGTACTTTGCAAAGCGGCAGCGATGGCGGCTTCGTCGTGGGGGTTTTCGGTGCCGTCTTCATAGCCGGTGAGGTCGTGGCCGTCCTTGTGGCGGAAGGCTTCCTGCATCTCGACCAGACGCAGGGCTGGTGCGAGTGCGGCTTCGAGAGCGTTGCAGCGGTTGAGCAGTTCACCACGGTCGACGCCATGCAGCCACACCCACAGTGCGTGCTGGGTCGACGGGTTCTCGACGCCAACACCGGTCAGCGCCGGGAAGCTGCGCAGGCCGCCGATCTGCACGTTGAGCGCCTTGACCAGGGATTCACCAAAACCGACCACCGCCGACTTGCCGTCCACCTGATTGAGCAGGCTGTCGAGCGCCTGCGGCAGGGCTTCAACCGACTCAAGGGCGAAAAACAGGTGACGCGCTTGCGCAGGAACAGGGGTGGCGAGAATGCCCGGCTGGTAGTAACTCATGTGAACTCCTTGGGAAAGTGCGCGGGAGTTTACCTGTGGCCGGAGGGTTTGTGTGGGTTTGGATGGAAGTCAAAAGCACCCTCACCCTAGCCCTCTCCCGGGGGGAGAGGGAACTGATTCGGGGATATTAGAGATCTACACCGACTTGAACGTGCATCGGTGAATCCATAATCGACCAAGATCTTTCAGGTCGATGCAACTCGCAAGACACCTCGGTCGGCCCCCTCTCCCTCCGGGAGAGGGCTGGGGTGAGGGGATGATCGAGGTAAGACACTGAATTGAGCGTGCATCGGTGAATCCATAATCGACAAAAATCTTTCAGGTCGATGTAACTCGCAAGACACCCCGGTCGGCTCCCTCTCCCTACGGGCGGTCCGACGTTTCGGGAGGGCTGGGGTGAGGGTTAGCGTCATTACGCCAAGCGCTAGGGCTCAGCCCCGTCCAGCGCTTGAACGCCCGCCGAAAACTGCGCACATCGCTGTAGCCCACCTCTTCGGTAATCCGTTCAATCGGCATATCGGGATTGGCCAGCAGACTCAAGGTCCGTGCCTGCCGCACTTGCTCCAGCAACGCCTCAAACGTCAACGCATGCTCAGTCAAACGCCGGCGCAACGTGCGGCTGCTCATATTCAAATCACCGGCAATCTTTTCAATGTGACTGCCGCTGCTCAGGTCCCGGGCGATCGCCCGCTCCACGGCCTGAATCAGATCGAGCTTCTGATGCACCTGCGCTGCTTCCAGCTCCAGCAATGCAACGGCCTGACGCAACGCCAGCGAATGATGATTAGGCAGGTGCACGTCCAACCACTGCGCATCGATCAGCATGCGATTGTGCAGGCAACCGAAGCGCACATCCGGCCCGAGCAGGCGGTGATATTCGGCCAGGTAATCCGGCGCGGCATGCACAAATTCCACGGCAATCGCCTTGAACTCAGCCCCCACCAGTGCGCGGCCATACACCAGCAAACTGGCGAAGAACTCCTCGACCGCAAACACCTGCACGTCGGCAAATGGCAGGCGGCATTCAGCATCGAGATGCACCTGCCCACCGACCACATCGACGCTGGACACGACGATGCCGCCCGACGTGTGCTGGTGACGAATGCCGAGGGCAAAGGCATCGCGCAAGGTCTTGCACAGTGACAACACGTGCCCGAGCAGGCCCAGTGTGCCGAGTACGTTCTGCGCCCCGACCCACAGCCCCAAACCCTGATTGGGCAGCACTTTGAGTGCGCGCTGAATCATCGCTACGGCCTGGCGATAGGAAATCCGCTGCGCCGGATCCTGCAGATCCTCAAGGGTGAAACCCAGACCACGGCACAGGCTCTGGGAATCGACTCCTCTGTTCTGCACGACTTCGGCGAGGGTTTGCAGGAGAAACGGCGAGACCAGCGCCAATTCAAAGGTCGGGTCTTGGACTTTTACGTTCATGGGGGCTGACATTCCGGATCACGCTTGATTGTTATTTTTGTAACCGGTTGTGTCGATGGAAGTTAGCACAAGGTTTACGGACTGTCCGCAGATGCCCCCCTCAGTGTCCGCCAATACCCTGCCCCAACGTACGCCAAACGCTTATTTCTAGCGTACCGGCGCTCCGAGCGACCGATACCGGGTCCCAATCACAATAATAATGAGGACAGTCATGAGCCCGAACCGCGTGAAATCCTTCTTGCCCCGCGCCCTTTTCATCGCAGGTTGCACTCTGACGTTGCCCGCCCTGGCCACCGAAGCCGGGGTCGACAACATCGGCACCGGCACCGACGGTTTCTTCATGCTGCCGCTGGAAGTCGACAGCCTTCCGCAGAACATGGTCGCGTTCAACCTCTACTACAACCATTACAAATCGACCAAGCTCAACATCAGCTCGCTGGGCGGCAAGGTGCCGAATGTCGAAATCGAATCCACCGCGGTGATTCCGCGTTTCGATTATTTAAGCCCCGTGCGCGTGTTCGGCGGACGCCTGGCCGGCTACATCGCCCAGCCGTGGTTGAAGCAGGAAGTCTCGGTGTTCGGCCTGAGCGACACCCGCGAAGGCATGGGCGATACCACCTTCGCGCCGATCATTCTGTGGGACATGGGCAAAAACCTGACCCTTGGCGCCGCCGTGGAAGTCACCGTGCCCACCGGCGAATACAGCGTCGATCGGCTGGCCAACACCAGCAACAATTTCTACACCTACAAGCCGCTGTTCTCGTTCACCTGGCTGCCGACTGAACGCACCGAAGTCTCGATGAAGACCACTTACAGCTTCAACGAAAAGAACAAGGACACCGATTACAAGTCCGGGCAGATTTTCCACTTCGATTATTCCGCCAGCTACAAGATCACCGACGACCTGATGCTCGGCGTCAACGGCTACTTCCTCAAGCAGGCCACCGACGACAAACAGTTCGGCCACACCGTGCAGTTTGCCGGGCAGGACGTTGATGATGGCGTGCGCGGCAAGGTGTTCGCGATTGGCCCGGCGCTGCACTTCACCTTTCTCAAGTACGCCAGTGCGGAGATTCGCTGGGCCAAAGAGTTTGATGTGGAGAACCGGCCGGAAGGGGAAATGTTGTGGGCGAAGGTGAGTATTCCCTATGCGTTCTGAGTGTATTTGTAGGAAAGAACACCCGGTTTTGTAGCCTGAAAACCTGAAAAACGGAGGGGAGGAATACGCCTACAGCGGCGGTCGAGATTACCGGACAACAGGGGGAAACGTCTGGCAGATTTAAAGGGTGCGCTTGCAGATACTGGGCTCCGTTATCCCATGGATCTTCAAGGGCTCATGGGGTGCATCGTCTGCCAGTGACGACAATGGGCCATTCCCCCCTTAAACTGCTGAGATTGATCACGGAGATCACTATGAGCATATTACTTTCCCCGTTTTACTCTGACTTCGAATCCGAAGAAGAGGCCGAGAGCTACGATCGCTGGTTTCGGGCAGAGGTACAGGATGCACTCGATGATCCTAGTCCTGGTATTCCCCATGATGAGGCTATGGCGATGCTCGACCAGATGCTGGAAGAGATGCGCAGGAAGCGCCGCTCTGCTGCTTGAATGGAGCAGCAAGTCCTCGCGTCAACTGGCTGACATTTTCAAGTACATCGAGCAACACAACACCAACGCTTCAATTTCGCTAAGACACAAGGTTGGTGCGGCAGCACAACGGCTTTCATCAATACCTTACGGTTACCGACCTGGCCGAGTGCCTGGTACTCGTGAGATGGTGATTCATCCGAACTATCTGCTGGTCTATCGAGTGAATGGGCGCATCAGAATACTGAGGGTGCTTCACGCCCGACAAAAATACCCTTCAACTTCATCAACATAAAAAAAGGGCGACCAACCGGCCGCCCAAACGTACTACACGAGAGTCTTTTACAGCGTCAGTTGCCCACGCTCCTCCTCGGTCAACTGCTGCTTCGCCTGTTCATCCAGCGCCCCTGCCCCCAACACCTGCACCGGGCTGTTCGGGTTGTAACCCGGGGCCGGTGCGCGGCTGGCGCCATCGCGGGTCGGCGCGAGTTGTTCGTTGCCGAAACTCAACACCTGCACGGTAAACACCGACGCCTGATTCTGCCGCGACGCTGCTTGCTGCTGACGCGCGACATCTTCCGCCGCTTGCGTGGCCGACGATGCGGCGGAACTGGCCGAGGTGATCGCCCCGGTGTTCACCGCCGACACCACCGGCACACCCGTTGCCTTGCCCTGCACCGAGATGTTCGCGGCGTTGACCACCGTCAGCGCGGCGATGTTGACGTTACCCGACACGCGGATCCCCGCCTCGCCGGCATCGATGGTGCCCAGCGGCGCGATCAGGTCGATGTCGCCGGGCTTCACTTCGGCAATCGGGTTGAGCGTGGCGATACCGGCGCCGGTGCTTGGCACCGACGGCGACAGGGTGACGTTGCCCCAAGTGTCGTAAACCCGTTTCGGCGGGGTGTAGACCACGGTGGTTTTCGAACCGCGACCGGCGTTGATGTCGCCCTCGGCCGACCAGCCGAGGATTGAACCGCCGAACGTGGTCATGATCCGGCTCTGGCCGAGCAGAATGCTGCCCTGCGAATAGAGCTGAATGTTGCCCGAACCTTGGGTGATGATCCCCGCCGTCGACGGTGGTGCCGCACCTTCGATGCCGAACACCTGACCGCCGCCCGGGGTGAGCATCTGGATATCGCCGCCGAACAGGGTCTTGACCCCGGCGCCGCCGTACAGCGTGATGTCGCCGTCGTAGCGGATCGGATTGCCGGCCACATCGGTGGTCGGGAACAGCGAAGCAATGGCGTTGCGACCACGCAGGTAACTGCCTTTGCGCGGGCCATCGACATCGTTGTATTCCAGGCCACCGGCGCGCAGTTCGGCGAAGTACACCTGGCGGGCAAAGATCGCCTGCTCGCCACTTGGCAGCGCGGCGTAGAACGCCTGTGCCTGTTCGGCGTTGCCGCTGAAGCCGTAGCCCAAGGTCAGCCAGCTCTGCAATTCGTCCTGGTAACTCTTGACCACTTTGCCCGGTTGCGCGCTGAGGGCTGCGTCCGCGCTCGCCACGTTCTGCGGGTTCAGGTAGTGCGCGATAAACCGCGAATAATCCGGCCCCTGCGCGCCCGCGCCGGCCTGCAAGACCACGCTGGCCCCCGGACGCTGATCACCGGCCAGCAACGAGCCAAGGCTGGTGATGCTGGCACGGTCCTCCATCAGAATATTGCGCCCGGCATTGATCTCCAGCGTGCCGGGACCGGCGACGTCGAAGCTGCTGTAAAGGATGTCGCGCCCGGCCGACACTCTCGACACATCCCTCGGGTCGTTATGCACGAACAGGTTGCCGGTGGAGTAAATCGTGTCCTTGGTGGTGCCGACGCCATCTTTCGGCGAAATCGTCGGTTGGCCCAGGTTGGTGCCAGAGGCGACGATGTCGCGACCGGCCATCATCCACACCGGCCCGGCTGCTTCGTACCAGGTTCGCTGCGAATCGCTTGCACGCAGTGACTCGCCACTGCGGATGCCGACCAGATCGCCGGTCAACGCGTAGATTCGCGCCGGCCCCATGACATCGCTGAGGCCGGAGTACGAGTTGCTGCCGAAGGCGAACAATGGGAAGCGCAGATTCGGTTCTGCGGCGACACCATCGCTGCCGCTGTTGGAGATGAACGGGATTTGCGCCGAGTTGCTGGCATAGCCGTTGAATGCCGGCGCAAACGGCGTGGCAATCGCCAGTGGACTGGCCCCGGACTGGTTGATCGCATAGCCGCCGGCATAAATCGAATCACCGGCCAACAGCTCCAGCTGACCTGAAGCCGAAGGCGCCAACAGCAGCGAGTAAGCGGTGGCGGGAGCGGTATTGCCGACGCTGTAAGCCGCCGATGAACCTGCGTAGATCGAGCCTTGACCGGCGACGGCGCGCAGAATCGACGGATAAACAAAACGACTGTCAGTCGGTGAAGTGTTCTGCCCTTTGATGGGCCCGTTGGTGTCCGTCTCGGCCAACTGGGTACTCGGCGTGAGGTTGCCACCCGCCGAGAACAGATCGATGGCCGTGTGCTCGGTCCACAGCGAGAAGCCACTCAAAATCCCGCCCTGGCTGACGTTCCCCGCCTCGTCAAACAGCGGCGTGGCGTTCTGCAAACGCACGCGGCCCGGGTCCGCCGCGCCGCCCAGGACCAGATCGCCACGGGTGTTGATGCGCATGCCCGAATCGCCGGGGATCAGCACCAGCCCGCCGGAGGCATTGCCGGTGGTCGCGGTAAACGGGTCCAGCGCGCGGGTTTCCCGAGCATCATGCAACACGCTGTTGGCGCCATATTGCAGATTGATGCCGCCGACCGCACTGCCACTCACCTGTGCCGCGCCGCGCAGGTTGATCAGCGCGCCTTGCAGATCATGCTTGGGTGGCGTGATCCCATTGTTGCCGGCGCGCGCTTGCAGGGACGGATTGAGCGAACCACCGATGCGAATGTCCATGTCGCCGCCACCGGTCAATTGCAGACTACCGTCGCTGCCGACACGACCGGTGCTACCCACCGCCACGATCAGGCCCTGGCTGCGTGGGTTGGTCCGCGCATCCCCCATCGGCCTGAGCATGCCGGCATCTTCTCCGGCGCGCAGGCTGATGTTGCCACCGCCCAAAGTGCCAAAACCGGTGAAGCCCACCAGGTACGGCGCCGCGTCCATGTCGGCGTCGGGCAGCGGCTGCGTCGCATAGCTGCCGAAATTGATCCACCAGGCGGTCGGCACGTCATCACTGCCGGTGCCCTGACGCCATAACCAGTTGCCCACCGCCACGCCAGGCACCTGTTCACGGTAACCGCCGGTATTGGCGGTTTTTCGCCCAAGAGTGTCACCGGAGACAGAGCCGCCGGCATTGATCGTCAGGTTGCCGCCGAGCTGCGGATACCAGGCTTGATAGAGACTGTCGGTGCCACCGTTGACCCATTTTTCCACGTCGCCACCGGCACTGCCCAATACCGAATCCTTGTCCGACAAGCGTCCGCGCATCTGCTTGAAGCGCGGATCGACATCGGCCGACTGGGTGCCAGCGGTGTACACACCAAACGGCGAAGCCATGCTCAGATTGCCGGCAGCGAGCAAATCAAGATCGCCGGTACCGGTACGCAGGACACTGAACATCTGGCTGTGGATGCTGGCGCTTTTCGCCGGATTGCTCTCGACGCACACCTCGGGGTAACTGTCGCACAGCGTCAGGTATTCCTCGGGAATCGGCGCGTAATCCTGAAAGCCGAACTGGTTGCCGGGGGCCCAGGTCCAGCGCGCCATCGGGGCGCAGGCACCGGGATCGGTTTCGCAGAGAATCAGGTATTCCTCGGGCACCGGTTCGAAGGCGGGGAAACCGTACTGGTTGGTTTCCGACCACACCGCGCGTGGATTGCCTTCGGTGATCTTCGCACCGTAATGAGTGTCCGCCAGACGCAAATTGCCCTCGGTGGTGAGCGGTTTCACCGCACGACTATCGGCGGCGGAAAGATCCGCCCCCGCCACCGCGCGGATCGACCACGACGAACTGCCCGACGGCAACATGCTCGCCAGTGCCCAGTTGGCGCCCTGCTGTGTGCCATTGAATCCACGCAACTCGACAAACGCGGCGCCGTCAGCGAGCACCACATTGGTCATCGACGGAATCAACGAACCGCGCAACAGCGCCAGAGAACTGCTCAACATCAAATTCTTGCTGCTGCCGGTGTCGGCATCGAAGGCGCCCGGCAACGGCACACCTTTGGGCCAGTTCATCGCCTTCAACGCGGTGTTGCGATTCAAGCGAATCCCGGCACCCAGTCGGCTGCTGGCCGGCACGGTCAGGTCACTGTCGAGCAGTGTTCCGGCGGCATACAAAAGATTGCCCGAGGCGTCATGCACCGCCCCCGCGAGCACGGTGCCGGCACTGAAGGTGTACGGCGCGGCCAGCTCCACCTGAACCGGCAACAGCGTACCGCTGACCAACGTCGTGTCCTGAATCGGCAAATCGTAATTGAGGGTCACGCCCGACGGGAATTGCGTGCCCGGCGCCAGCGTCACCCCGCTCCCCGGTACAACCAGATCGCCGCCGAATGGCTGCACGCCTGGCAACAGTTTCCAGCCAGCGTCGTCGACGGTCTCCGGTGGCGGCGCGAAACCGTCGTTGATGCTGCCGTAAATATCAAGATTGCCGCCGGCACGGATCACCAGGCTGGCGGATTCACCGGAACCGTAGACGCCATCGACTTTGCCCGTGTGCCGATTGAGGCTGGCGTAGCGGTAGCGCGACAGATCGATATCACCCTCCACCACCAGGTCGCCGTCCGCTGTCTTGCTGGCGATCTCCACGCCGGGGCGCAGGTGGAAGGCATCGGCGTAGGTCGCGTTGTTCAGACCCGCCAGCTTGCGTTGCAACAGATCGGCGTTTGTCAGCGCGGCGTCGATGAACGTGGTGTTGTCGCCGTCGATGCGGGTCAACAGCGCCTGATCGATCACCTGATACGGCCGGCCACTGACCGCCGGATCGACACCATCACGCGCATCGGTGTAACGGCGCGTGCCATTGAGGCCGATGGAACGCGCGCCCTGAATATTGACCGTGCCGCTGGCATCGATGGCGATGTCGCCGGCGCCCAGACGCGGCGCGTTGAGCTCCAGGGTGCCGCGCAACATCTGATCATTCTGCCCGGCGAGAAAGCCCGGCACTGCATCGGTGCCATGGCGCAAGTCGATGCGCGTACCGGACGCCAGGGTCAACACCCCGGCCCCGGAATTCAGCTCGACCATGGCCCGGTTTGGCGCGTCGATGATCTTGCCGTAACTGTCGACCCGCAGTACGCGGCCGTGGGCATCGAGCACACTGTCGCCGGCCAGGGTCAGGCCGTTCTGCGCCGCCAGACGAATGCTGCCGACCCGTTCGCCACTGGCATCGATCAAGCCATTGACCGTCAGGCTGCCATTGTCCACCGAGACATTGACCTCGCCGGCCTTGAGCCCGTCACCGATCAACAGATCACCTTGCTTGAGTTGCAGACTGCGACTGCCGAACACTTTGCCTGCGTTCAAGCGTTGGTTGAGTGCCGCGAACTGGGCGCTCGCCTCACCGCCCAGTTGCTGCGCGCGAATGTCCACGCCACCGGCCTTGTACGGCACCAGCGTGCCGCCGGCATCGTAATAACCGCTGCTGGCACCGAGAATCTCGCCCTGCAGATCGACGATGCCGGCATCCGCTGCCAAGGCAACGGCGCTGAGGTTGCCGGCCTGATTGTTTTTCGCCGACAGATCGATGCGCGAGCCAGCGAGCTGGCGTATATCGCCTGCGGCGCTCAACAGCGACACATCGCCTCCCCAGCTGTACTTGCTCACGTCGTTGAACGGCAAAGTGCGTCCGGCCATGTCCAGTTGCGCGCCGCCGGCCAGGGTCAAGTCGTGCTCGGCCTTGGCCGTGAGCTTGCCGCTGGCCAACGCGATGCGGCTGTCGAGCACAATGTCGCGGGCTTGCAGATTGAGTTCTGCGCCGAGGGCATCGGCCACGCCAGCAGCACCGGCACCGCTGAGCGTGAGCCTGTTGCCAGCCTTGAGCAGGTTGACCGACGCCGCTTCACCGGTGAGCAACGGTGTGCGCAGCGTGAGATTGCCGCCGCTGTAGGCATAGCCTTTGACCGGATCGAAGGCGCCCTGCTGTTGATACACCGCCAGGCTGCCCTTGTGATTAGCGGTGATGCGCTCGCTGGCGCTCAGATTGACGTTGGCAAAACCCAGCGCCAACCGGTTGTTCTGATCGAGGCCGTTGGCTTGTGGCATCGGGCCGTAACCCAATTCGATGCGTTGTGCCTGAATATCCAGCGTGCCGCTACCAGTACCGGCGCCGCCGTTGATCACACTGCCCGGATCCTGAGTGGCGCCGTTCCAGATCAGTTGGGCGGTGCGGATCGTCGCCACATCGTCGGCATCGCCCGCGCCGTAAATCGCCGGGGTGGCGAGCACCAGGTTCTGCAATTTGCTCTGACCGGTCTGCGCATCGAACGTATCGAGGGTCACGCTGCCGTACAGATTGAAGGCATCGCGCGTGGTCAGGCTCAGCGTCTCCAGGGCTGGCGCACCAAACTGATTATCGCCGCGCAGCAAACGATCCAGCACATTCTGGTTCAAGGTCAGACCGGCCGGCACACGGTTGCCTGCGGCGGCCAAGGCCTCGGCACTACCGGCGTTGACCGCGCCGACTGCCAGAGCCAGATGACGCGTGCCGAAACGCACGGCTTCACCGAGTTCGAACTGGTTGTCCGTCGCGGCGGTGATGCTGCCATTGGAATACAACAGCGCCGGACTGCTGCAAACCGCCACGGCGCAGGTGCCGATGCGAATGCTGCCGGCGCCGGTGAAACCGCCGCCCGCCTCCGGCGCCAGGACATTGGTCCAGCCGTTCGACACCACCACCACGCTGGACGCGCCCGGTTGATAGATGTACCCGACCGTCGAGTCATACGCCACGTTGCCGCGCCCCAGAGCGTTGATCCCAGCGCCCGCTTCAACGGTGATGCCGCCATTGATCGAGTTGGTACGCAACAACACTTCCGGTGCCGCCAACTGCGCACCGTCACGCAGGACGATGCTGGCGGTGTCGCCGGTGAAGCCAATGATATTGCCCGCCGTGCTGTAGCTGACGGTCGGCATCGCACCGATGGTCAAACGCCCGGCGTTGAGGTTATTGAGCGTGTCGGCATACAGCGAAATGCCGCTGAAGCCCTCGGTGGGCGCCTGCCCGGTGCCGAGAATTTCAAAACTGCTGCGCGCGTTGCCGCTGCGCACCACGGCCGTTCCGACCAGCCCGCCCGCCGCAGCGTCGAACCGCGCCTGGCCCTTGAACAACAACGCGACATCCTGCTCGCCACCGTCAACCAGGCGCAGATCCAGCGTCTTGCCGTCCTGCGGTGCCAACGCTCGAGGCACCCCGCGCCGCACCGCATCGCTCTGGATGAATTGGCTGAGACTGGTTTCGTTGTATTGCGAGTAACGGCGCAGTACATCGGCCGAGGTCAGAATGACCTGTTTGGCCAGACTGTCCCGCTGGCCGGTGTTGGCAATCGACAACTGTCCGCTGCCGGTCCATGAACCGTTACGCAGTGGCAGCGCGCCCGTGGTTGTGCCCGCTGTCGCCTGACCATTGACCTCGACCCGGAAGGCGCCCGGCAGCAACGCGAACGTCGACGGCAACAACGTATAAGTACCCGCTGCCAGCCCCGGAACCCCGGCGCCGAGGGTGATCTGCTGGCCAATGCGCGGATCCACCGCGCCCGCCTCGGCCAGCACTGGCGCGTAGGCGCTTTGATTACCCGGCACGATGGCATACACGGGATTGCTGGCCAGCCCCGGCAGGCTGAAGGTGCCGTCGGTGGCATTGCGCACTAGCGGGTTGAACCGCGCATCCGTGGAACCACCGCGCCCGGAAACAAAACCGGCGCCGCGCAAATCGCCACCGCCGGACAGATCGATGACCGCACCGCTCTGCACATCAATGAACTGGGTGCTCATCGACACACCCGATGTTTCACCGGTGATGCCATTCAACACCACCGATTTGCCGCCAAAGCGGTAGTCGATACCGTCCGTGGTGCCACCGTACGGCATGACCAGCCCGGCGCCGCTGACCGACGTCAGACTGCCCGGCAGCAACCGCACTTCGCGGGTGGTGGTCAGCAGGTCATCGCCGAGGACAATCTTGCCCAGCGGCGCACGCAACACGCCCCCCTGTTCAATGTGCGCGGCCGAGAACGTCAACTGGCCAAACGCTGAGTACGGCGCGGCCGCCGGCGCCGGGCCGTGACCGCCGATCCGCAGGGTATGCTCGGCCACCGCCTGCGCGCCCTGATACCCGACACGCACTTCAGCCTGCACATCAGTAGCGGGGTAAATCTGCGCCGCACTCAAGTTCAAATCGCCCGGCGTCCACAGTCGGCTTTTCTGATCGCCATCGGTTGGCGCCAGGAAGCGCAGATCACCACGGCTATCGAGGCTGACGTCAGCAAATGCGCGGCGACTGTATTCGGCGGCCGGCGCCTTGAGTTGCAGGATCGAACCTTGCGTGCCGAACGACAGGCTGTTGCCCACATCCAGCAGGTTCGCCGTCGCGCTGAAGCGAGCGTCCGACAGTTTACCGGTCGGGTTGTTGGTCGGGCGTGGGCGCACGGTGCCGACCACACTGTAATAGCTGCCGACACCGGACAAGCGCAGGTACGGCGCCTGCAAATCGACCCGTGCGGTGCCTTTGGAAGACTCGGCAAGGGACAGCGCACCGGCATACAGGCTCAGACTTTGATTCATGTGCAGATTGACGTCACCGTCGAACGACAACAAGCCGTTGCTCAACAAGCTCAGGATGTCGAAACCGCCGGACATCAGGCTGTCGGCATGCAGCCGCGCCTGACCATAACGCAGACCGGTATCGCTCTCGCCCGGACGCAAACCGGCTGCAAGTATCTGCTCCGTCGCGCGCTGATCAATGATCAACTCTCGAGGTGCGCGAACGTTGTTGTCCGCCGATTCGAGGTACAACGGCGTCTCCAGCGCCACCTCCAGACGACCGCCCGCCGCGCCGACACCGCCCGCTGCTGCACGCAGGTCACCCTCGATAAACAGACCCTTGTAAGAGCCGATGCCAATGCGCCCGCCGTCAGTCGCCACGCGCGTCGGTCCCTGGCCAGCGATATCCAGCAGTGCCTCGGCACCGGAGGCATCCAGCCGCGCACCTTGCCGCACAATCACGTAAGCATCGGCGGCGGTGGCCGTGGCGAGTCTCGCGTCGATCTCACCGCCGAGAATGATGCTGCCGCCCTTGCCGACCTGCCCATAGGTGCGACCCAAGGCATCGACTGCCGTGTTGGCTCGCCCGGCCACGTCCAGCACCGCATGCTCGCCGACCCAGATCGAACGGTCATGCGCGTTCGGGTCGGCCAACTGATTGGAGGTGGCCGGTTTGATCGAGCCGAACTGTTGCTGGCGAATATCGATCGTGCCGCCCCAGGCGTTGAGTGCACCGTCAACGGTGATCTGTCCGGCGCCGCGCAGCTTGATGCTCTGACCCGGATCGACGCTGATACGCGAATCGCGGCCCAGGGTCAGCGTGCTGTTGGCCGCGTCGATCAGGTTGATCAGGCTGGCGCCGCCTTGCAACGTCAGGCTGGCACCGGCGCGTTGCGTCAGCACGCCTTGGGTCGGATTTTCCTGAAACAGCGTTGGCGTCCACAGCTCCAGCGCCGCTTGCGGATCGACACCGCTGGCCATGCCTGGCGCAGCGTCGGCAAAACGGTAAACCGGCATCGTCACCTCGACGGCGGTGCCTTCGGCCACGTCCAGACCACTAAGGCCAATCAGGTTGTATGCGGAGAAGCCTTTTTTGAACAGATCGGCGGACAGCTGCAGCGTGGTGTCGGCCAGCAGCTTGTCGGTCTGGCCAATGAGGATCTTGTTGGCCTGTACCGTAAGGGTGCCGCCACCGGTCACGCCGTAGCCACGCAGATCGCCATCGAGGCGCAAATGCGATTGGCCCGGCGCGGAAATCGCGCTGGACTCCAGCGTCAGATCGCCACCCTTGCCGCCCCGGGTCTTGCCGTTGGCGAGTACCGCGCCGCCGGAAGAAACGTCGAGCAGACTGCCAGCACCGATATCGATATCGCCACTGCTACGGATCGAGATCAAACCACCGTTGAGGGAGGCCAGGCTCGCGCCATCATCCGGGTCGGTGCGCAGATTGCTCCACACTCCACGGGTATCCAGTTGCACGCCGGCAGCCACGAGGACTTGCGTCGCCTTGTCGGCTTTCGCCGTGAGCCGAGTGTCGCTGCTCTCGGAGCCGGTGAACTGATTGAGAACGTTGCCCAGTCGCAGACTGCCGCCACGCGTCGTCAGGTCGGCGCCGACCTGCACATCCGGGGCATACAAGGTGATATCGCCACCGGCATCGACGATGAGCGCGCCGTCAACGACAACCTGATCCCTGGCCGCCACTTTAAGCGCGCCGAGACGGAAACCGTTGAGCTGCTGGTTATCGAGATACAACGTGCCCTTGCGCGCCTGCGACACGGCGCCGGCCAGATCCTGATCATTGTTGGCCACCGGTCGTTCGCCGCCGATCTGCACCTGGTCCAGCAACGGATTGAGCGCATACAACACCCCGCCCGCTGCCGCCACATACGCCGGGTCATAACTGCCAACAATCAATTGCGCGCGGCGTGCCAGTGCGGTCTGGCTCTGCTCATAACCGTCGAGCACCGGCTTCGGCGCCTGGTTCTGCCGCTCGCCCTGATACACCTCGCCGAGCATCTGCCCGTCGAGCGCGGCGTTGGCCGTGGCAATCACCAGTTGCCCGGCGTCACGGCCCACGGTGTAACCCGACTCGAAACGCGAACGCGGGGCAATCAGCGGGTTGTAGAAATAGCGGGTCTGGCCCCAGCGTTCGCTACTGTCCTCGAAACCTTTGTACAGCCCGGTGTAAAGCACATCACCCGGCGCACGCGACACTTCATACAGCTTGCCGTCCGCACCGCGCAGCCAGCTCTGGCGGATTTCGCCGCTTTGCACATCCAGGGTGCCGCCGGACAAATTGATCAACGAGCCCTTCTCGGTGACCACATCGTTGCCGGCAAAGCTCACCGTACCGCCCTGCGCCATCCACTCGCCGACGCTGTGCGCCTGGGTGCCGAGATAACCGCCGACTTCAAGCAATCCGCCAGCGGTGTACCAGCGATCCGTGGCATAACCGTTGGTGCCCGCCGGCACGTAAACCAGCTCACGCACATCGACCCAGATATCGTTGCTGTTGAGCGCGCCTTTGTCGCGGTTGACCGAGGCGTCGCGCTGCTCGTTGCCTTGCACGTTGATCTTGATGTTGTTGTTTTCCATCGCCACTTTGACGCCGAGGGCACCCGAGACATCGATCATCGCGCCGTCGCGCACCAGACTGCGACGCTGCGCGCTCACTGCCACCTGGCCACCGGTGGCGAGAGTGATGGAGCCATTCTGGAACTCGACGCTGCCGCCGCTCTGCATCTCGATGCGCGACTGATCGCCACGAATGCGGTTGTTCGCAGTGACCGCGCTGAGGGCGGCCTGATGCTGACTGTCGAGCGCCGTCAGATCGCTGCTGTCGAGCATGATCGCCGTGGCACTGCCTTGCGCCAGGGTGACACTGCCGCCGCTGTCGCTCGCGGGATTGGACAAGTGAATCGTGCCGCGAGACGCCACTGAGGTGCTGGCGAGCAATACGCCGTTCTGCACGACTTCGTGGCCGGTCAGAGTGATGTCGCCAGTGGCGGCCTGAATCAAGCCGTTGTTGCTGACCTTGCCGCTGACATCGCCGGCCTTGAAGCCCGGCGTGACTTCGTTGCCGAACGTGGTCGACAGCGCATTGCCCTCGGTGCCCGCGCCTTTGCGGATGTAGAAGCGGTCACCGGCGCCGAGCACGGTCTGGCCCTTGGCGGTGCTGATATTGCCATCGTTCTGCACTTCGCTGCCGAGCAGCAAGGCATAACCACCGGCATCGGTCGACGTCGCCGGTTTGTGCGTCGTGATGCTCGCGCCGCGCTCCACCAACACCTTGCCGGCGGCATCGGTGAAGGTCGGCTGAGTGGCGCTGCTGTCGAAATACAGGCCACGGTCGCGGAACTGGATATCGGTGATGTTGGCAGCCGCGGCCACCAGGTTGCGTACATTGACCTGACTGCTGCCACTGAAGACGATGCCGTTGCGGTTGATCAGCATTACCGTGCCGTCGCCCTTGATCTGGCCCTGAATCTGACTGGCCCGTGCGTTCGGGTCGTTGACCCGGTTGAGCACCGCCCAGTTCGCCTGCTGGGCGAACTCAACGCTGGTGTTGCGCCCGACGTTGAAGGTTTCCCAGTTGAGGATGGCCTTGTCGGCGGTCTGCTCGATCGTCACCGTGGTCTTGCCGTCAGCCTTGGTTTGCTGCGGGCCTTTGGCGTTCTGCCAACCTTGGGTGAGGCTGTTATCGACCTTCAGACCGCCCTCGCCCAGACCGTCCGGGACAAACTGCACCGAACCCAGCGCAGCGGCACGACCGGCCGCCTGAGCCGCCTGCTGCGCGGCAATCGCGGCGACCGTGTTGTTCAAGGTCTGGATCGAGCGCTGCAATTGCTGATTGGCTTTTTGCTGCTGCGCCAGGGGTGGCGTCATCCCCGGCAAGCCGCCAGTGCTCGGCCGTGCGGCAGCGGCTTGCTGCGCGGCACCCTTGGCGGCGAACCAGTTGGAGCTGAACGCCGTTGCCGCGTGCGCATTGCCCGCCACCAGACACAACGCCACCGCTTGCGCCAGCGGTTTGAGCAACCACAGCGCCGGCTCCACGGCTTCACGTTTGAACGACTGGACGTTGGTACGACGGGATGGGCGAGCGAGCATCACTACGAGATCCTTTTTGGTTGCCACACTTTGGTTGCCACACATGCCGCAGGCGTGCAAAAACCTGCTGTTACGTCATAGGCAGTTGGCGGCGGTCGCGACCGAACGGATGTCACACAAACTTCATGTTGGGGGAGTATTCGCGCCGGGCCGTTCTGCGCCTTCAAAAAAAATGGCAGCCCTATATGGGGCTGCCATCGGTTTGGCGGCAGTCACTTTTAAAGAGGACGACCGATGCCGTTGCACACGGCCGGGTTGTTGATGTCGAGGTTGTTGCCGGTGGTGTTGGTGATGAAGTTGGCAGTGACGGCGTTTTTCCAGCTCAGTGGCATCACCAGTAACTTGTGCGCCACCACCGCGGCATTGTTGCCAGGATTGCTGTAGTGGGTGGTCAGGAAGGCACGAATCTCGTTGGCCACGTTGGCATCCCTGTAGCACTGCCCGATGATCAAATTGCTGTAGGCGACCATTTTGTAGCCGTTGACAGGGTTCGCCACCACGGGCGACCAATTGGCGGGATTGGCTGCCTGAGACGCTGACGCCGGTGGCGCAACCGACGACAGTCCGAGCGCGACGTTGATCAGGGTTGGCAACACACCATTAAGACGCGCAACGACAGTGTTATCGCTCACCAGTACACCGTCCGGGCCGGAGTAACCGATTGAGCCGTCGACCTGATTGATCGTAGGCAGGACATCACTGTCGCTCGACACGCCGACCCAGTTGCTCGGCACTGTCGAACCTGACGGCTGGCGCGCCGCAGTGAACAGGGAATTGGTCGAGAACTTAACCGGGCAAACAGAGTTGAGATGGCGAGTGAGGATTTCCGAGGTGCCGCTGGCGTTGTTCCGGTAGACCACGCGAATCGGTGTGGTGTCGGCAGTCCCCAGTAGCAGCCCCCACGTTGGAGCCTCACCCGACAGCGCCCTGCACAACTGGCTGCTCGTCAGATTGAGATTGCTGATACCGCTTTTCTTATAGGACACGGCGATTGCGGTGCCAACGGATGGTAGTTGAATCAGCGGGCCATAACTGGCGTTAAAAGCGCTCTGGTATTGGCTGATTTCGCTTGCCGTCAGGATCGAATCGCTGCCAGTGAAATGCACAGTGCCTGTAGTACCGAACGGCGCAGCGTTGTTGCTCAAAAACGCCACTTTGCCTGCACCGCTGCCAACACCGGCGTAGCTGAAGTTGGCCGGCAGAATGCTGTCGGCCGAGCCCTTGTACAGCGCGGCAGGCAACGTCGCCCCGCCACCGGTCACCGCCAACGCGTGACCCGACATCAGCGCCGCCGACAGCAGCGCAACCTTTGCAATGTGTTTGTACATGTTCAATCTCCTTATCGAATGCCCCGTAAACCGGGAGGCAAAAAAAATGGCAACCCCGAGGGGCTGCCATTCGTGTTGCGGTGTGAATCGGGCGCCTTACAAAGGACGACCGATGGTGTTGCAGACGCTGGTGTTGTTGATGTTCAGGTTGTAACCGGTAGCGTTGGAAACGAAGGTCTCATACACCTTGGTTTTCCAGGCCGATGGCACAGTCACGAAACCGTGGTTCTTGACGGCCAGGTCGTTGGTGGTGGTGTTGTAGTGAGTGGTCAGGAACGCCTTCACGTCGTTGGCCACGGCTGCATCCTTGTAGCACTGACCGACGATGAGGTTGGTGTAGGCAGCCAGTTTGTAACCGATGGCCGGGTTAGCCACCACTGGCGACCAGCGAGTCGGGTCAGCGGCCAGAGCAGCGGTCGCCGGTGGAGTTACCGAAGCCAGTGCCAGGGCAACGTTGGCCGAGGTCGGCTGTACGTTGTTGATGCGCGAAACCAGGGCGTTGCTGGTGGCGTCCACGCCGTCCGGACCRACATAACCGAGCGAACCATCAACGGCTGCAACGGTAGGCGCCACGTCAGCAGTGCCAGCGACGCCGACCCAGTTCGACGGCAGGGTCGAACCGGCTGGACGGGCGTTGACGAACGTCGAGTTGGTGGTGAACTTGGTTGGGCACACAGCGTTCAGGTGACGGGTGAGGATTTCCGAAGTGCCGCTGGAAACGTTGCGATAAACGATGCGGATCGGCGTGGTGTCAGCAGTGCCCAGCAGGCCGCCCCAAGTGGTCACGGTGCCCGAGAAGGCGTCGCACAGTTGCGCGCTGGTCAGGTTCAGAGCCGTCTGACCGGATTTTTTGTAAGGGATGGCAACCGAAGTGGCCACCGACGGCAGTTGGATCAGCGGACCGTACGAAGCACCGAAAGCGCTGTTGTAGGTGCTGATGTCCGAAGCGCTGAGTACCGAGTCGCTACCGGCGAAGTGCACGGTGCCGGTGGCGCCAAAGCCAGTGGCAACGTTGGTCAGGAACGCCGTTTTACCAGCGCCGCTACCTACAGCGGCGTAGGAGAAGTTGGCTGGCAGGATGCTGTCGGCAGAGCCTTTGTACAGAGCGGCAGGCAGCGTTGCACCACCACCGGTAACGGCCATGGCTTGAGCGGAAGCCAGAGCGGCGACGGTCAGGGAAGCTGCGATCAGAGTGCGCTTGAACATGAAGAATCTCCTTTTCAACTAGGTTTGGGAACACAGGTTTTCGGGTGACTTGCATGACACTGGGAGGACTCACCGGGGCCCTCGCTAGCGTTGGCCTTGGTTAAGTCGCACTGAGAAATTCGCAGTTTCCGGTGACAGATAAAGGAAAAAACCTCGGGAGCTGAGAGCTGTTTCCGAAGGGATTTTCTCGGGTGTTTGTCGGCTACTGCGCAGTGTCTGGATCGCGGGTTTGGCTGAATCGGGCTGGAGGCGTTGGCGGGTGGTTGCAGATGACAGAAAGGAGAACCCGAGGATGGGTCTTTTGAGGGTCGGGTGATGCCAATGGTTTGGAAAAAAATCTGGATTATTTATTACCCTGACTGGCCCCTTCGCGAGCAAGCTCGCTCCCACATTTGAAATGCGTTCCCCTGTGGGAGCGAGCCTGCTCGCGAAGGGGGCCGGTCAGACACCATCAAAAGCGGCTACTGGACCAATTGGTTGATCTCAATGATCGGCAACAACACCGCCATCACAATCACCAGCACCACCCCGCCCATCACTACGATCATCAGCGGCTCCAGCAGCGCGGTCATGCCCATTGCCCGGCGTTCGATATCACGGGACAACGTCTGCGCAGCGCGCTCAAGCATTGGTGGCAGCGATCCGGTTTTCTCACCGCTGGCGATCAGATGAATCAGCACTGGCGGGAATACGTTCTCCACCCGTAATGCAGCGGCAAGGTTGACCCCTTCGCGCACCTTCGCCGTGGCCTCAGTGACACTCAAACTCAAGCGGTCGTTGGACAAGGTCTGCCGCGCCGCCTCCAGCGCACGCAAGAGCGGAACCCCGGCGCCGCCGAGAATCGCCAGCGTCGAGGCAAAACGCGCGGTGTTCAGCCCCAAGATGAAACGCCCGAATAACGGCAGTTTCAACACCCGGTGATGCCAACTCAAACGTGCCGCCGGATTGCGTAGATACAGGCGCCAGCTCCAAAACGCGCCCGCCATGATCCCTGCGCACAGCCAGCCCCAACTGCGGATGAAATCACTGGCGTTGAGCATCGCCAAGGTCAACCCCGGCAAATCCTGCCGCGCCTGGGAAAACGCACTGACCACCTGCGGCACCACATAACTGAGCAGGAAAATCACGATGCCGATCGACACCAGCCCGACCACACCGGGATAGATAAACGCGGTGAGAATCTTGCCGCGCAGGTTGTTGCGTTCTTCGATGTAGTCGGCCAGCCGCTCCATGACCTGCGCCAGATCACCGGACTCTTCCCCTGCGGCAATCAACGCGCGATAGATCTCGGGGAAATCCCGTGGCCGCGCCGCCAGTGATTCCGCCAGTCGCATGCCGCTGCGCACATCGGCGCGCACGGCACTTAGGGTGTGGGCAATGTGCTTTTTCTCGGCCTGCTCGACCGTGGCACTCAGCGCTGCCTCCAATGGCAGACTCGCGCCCAACAGACTCGCCAGTTGCCGCGTGGCCCAGGCCAGATCGTTGTCCGAGAGTTTGGCGCTGAACAATCCACCACCGCCGTGCTGAGCAACGTTGCTTTCCTTGTGCACCGACAACGCGGTCAAACCGCGCCCGCGTAATGTTGTGAACGCGGCAGCCTGGCTGTCGGCCTCAAGGTGCCCGGATTCAATCTTGCCGGTCGCGTCGGCGGCTTCAAAACGATAGCGATTCATCAGGCGTCCCGTGTCACACGGAGGATTTCTTCAGGCGCGGTGGCGCCGCTGCTGATCCAGCGCTCACCGTCCTCGCGCAGGCTGAACATCCCGGCCTTGGCGGCTGATGCGCGCAAGGCCTGCTCGCCTGCCCCTTGGTGAATCAGCGTGCGGATGTCGTCGTCGATGCAGAACAATTCGTGGATGCCGGTGCGGCCGCTGTAGCCGGTTTGATTGCACGCCGGGCAACCGACCGGGCGCCAAGTGCCGGGCGCGGTGGGGTCTTCTTCCTTGCATTGATTACACAGCCGCCTCACCAGTCGCTGCGCCAAAACCCCGAGCATTGAAGACGCCAGCAGAAACGGTTCGACGCCCATGTCGATCAAGCGGTTGACCGCCGACACCGCGTCGTTGGTGTGCAAGGTTGCCAACACCAAATGCCCGGTCAGCGAGGCCTGCACGGCGATTTGTGCGGTTTCGAGATCGCGAATCTCGCCGATCATGATGATGTCCGGGTCTTGCCGCAGGATCGCCCGCAGTGCCAGGGCAAAGGTCATGTCGATCTTGGCGTTGACCTGAATCTGGCTGATGCCCGGCAGGTCGTACTCCACCGGGTCTTCAACAGTAAGGATGTTGCTGGTGCTCGCATCGAGCCGGGCCAGTGCGGCGTAGAGGCTGGTGGTCTTGCCGCTGCCGGTCGGGCCGGTGACCAGCACGATGCCGTGGGGCTGGCGGATCAGGTGATCGAGTTTGGCCAGCACCTGCGCGTCCATGCCAAGGGTTTCCAGATGCAGACGCCCGGCCTGTTTGTCGAGCAGACGCATGACCACCCTTTCGCCATGCCCGGTCGGCACCGTTGAAACGCGAATATCGATCGGCCGCCCGGCCACGCGCAAAGCAATGCGACCGTCCTGCGGCAGGCGTTTTTCGGCGATGTCGAGCTGGGCCATGATCTTGATCCGCGACACCAGCGCACCGTGCAAGGCCTTGCGCGGCGAGACCACGTCGCGCAGCGTGCCGTCGACGCGATAGCGCACCACCGAATGGGTTTCGAACGGCTCGATGTGAATGTCGCTGGCCTCGTCGCGCGCCGCTTGGGTGAGCAAGGCGTTGATCATGCGGATTACCGGCGCGCCGTCCTGGGTGTCGAGCAGGTCGGTGATTTCCGGCATGTCCTGCATCAGGCGGTCGAGGTCGACTTCGTTTTCCGCCGCACCGACCACCGCCGCCGCACTGCCGGTGTCGGCATAGGCGGCGGCGAGCAAGCCGTCGAGTTCGTCATCGCGCACGCGCTGAATCGTGGTCGCGCCGAATTGGCGCCGCGCTTCGCTGATCGACCAGCCCGGCGTTGACGGGCAAACGGTCAGCACGCCATCGCACAACAGAATCCGCTGCGCCTTGGCCCAGGCGTAAGGCAACGCACTCATTGGATAGGCACCGCTTTGATCGTCGCGCGAGGCCCTGAGGCGGGCATAACCGCCGGAACGCCCTGCGCCGCCGTCGGCAACTGCGGCGCTTGCATGTCTGGCATCGCCCAGCTGCGCTCCGGCTGCAACCCGCCCTGGGCGCGACGCATAAAGTCGTAGCGGTTCAGCGTGATGCTGCGCCCCGCTTCGCTGTCGCGGATGATGTACGGGCGCAGGAAGACCATCAGGTTGGTCTTGGTAATCGCCCGGCGTTCGTTGCGAAACAGGGCGCCGATCCCCGGAATGTCGCCCAGCCACGGCACCGAGTCATTGCTCTGGCTGTAGCCATCCTGCAGCAAACCGCCGAGCACCATGATCTGCCCGTCATCAAGCAGAATGCTGGTGTCGATCGCGCGTTTGTTGGTGACGATCCCCGCCGACTTGGCACTGGCCGAAGCCCGCTCATCAATGCTGCTGACTTCCTGATAGATATCGAGCTTGACCGTGCCGCCCTCGGAAATCTGCGGGCGCACGTTGAGCTTCAGGCCGACCTCTTCACGGGTCACGGTCTGGAACGGGTTATTGCTGGTGCCGCCACCGCCCGTGACATAACTGCCACTGACAAACGGAATGGTCTGGCCAACAAAAATGCTCGCCGCTTCGTTGTCGAGGGTCAGCAGGTTCGGCGTCGACAGCACGTTGGTGCCACCCTTACTTTTCAAGGCCCGGGCCAGCACCTTCAGGTCGAGAATCTTGCCGATGCCGGGGATGTCGACGGTGCCGTTGACGTAACCCAGGTTCAAACCCTGCGGCAGTACGTCGATGCTGGTTTTGCCGCTGACGTTGATCCCCGAGCCACCCAGATTCGCGCCGCCGATCACGCCATTGCCGCCAAGATTGCCGGTCTGCCATTGCACGCCAAACTCACTGGCATCGTCCTCGCCGACTTCGACGATCAGACTTTCGATCACCACTTGTGCGCGGCGTTGGTCGAGCAAGTCGATCACCTCGCGCAAGTTGCGATACAACGGCTCCGGCGCGGAAATCAGCAAGGTGTTGGTGGTGGCGTCAGCCTGAATGGTCACGCCGCCGGCACTGAAGGCAACGTTCTGTTCACTGTTCTGCGCACCGCCGCTACCGGTTGTGCTGCCACTGCTGCCCTGGGCGTAACTGCCGCCCGTGCTGCCGCTGCTGTTAGTGGTCGACGTGCTGCCGCTGCTTTGCGTGCCGCTCTGGCCATTCTGCCCAGCGCTGCCGCCGGTACTTGCGCCCATCGCACTGAGCACCGAACGCGCACTGTCGCTGCTGCCGCTGTCACTCTCGCCGGTGAGCAAACCGCGCAAGGCCTGCGCCAGTTTCGCCGCCTGCGCATTACGCAGATAAACCACGTGCAGGTTGCTCGGATTGCTCTGCGCGTTATCCAGTTTGTAGATCAGGTTGCGCGCCAGTTCCGTACGCTCCGGGCTGCCGGCGCGAATGATGATGGTGTTGGAACGCGGATCACCGATCACGGCGATTTTCTGCGTCGGATCATTACCCGGCGCATCGAGCAAATCCGCCACCATCGGCGCGATGTCAGCGGCAATGCCGTTCTGGATCTGCACCACATCGGTGTCGATCGCACTCGGCGAATCAATGCTCGCGATCAACTGCGCAACGCGGGTCAGATTCTCGGCGTAATCGGTGATGACGATGGTGTTATTGCCCGGATAAGCGTTGATCGGATTGTTCGGCGAAACGATCGGCCGCAGCACCGGAATCAGGTTGACTGCGTTCTCGTATTGCAGACGAAACGTGCGCGTGAGCATGCCGTTGCCCGCCGGTTTGTCGGCGCTGTAAATCGGCCCGCCAAGCAACTTCGCATCCGCCTCCGGCACCACCTGCGCCACACCGCCAACATCGACCACGCTAAAACCCTGCATGCGCAACGCCGCCAACAACATGTCGTAAGCCTGCCGCGCCGGCACCTGACCCTCCGAAACCAGGGTCAACGTGCCCTTCACCCGAGGATCGACCAGAAACTGCTGCCCGGTGGAACGCGACAACGCGCGCACCACCGCTTGAATATCGGCGTCGACAAAATTCAGTGTCACCGGTTGATCACCCAAAGGATTACTCGGCAAGGCAATGCCCGACGGTGCCGCACCGCTGCGCCCACGCTGGGTGATGTTGTGCAATTGCTTCGGCACGGGTCGCGCCTGAGCCTGCGCGCGCTCGCGATCAAGCACCGCGTCGCCGCTGCGCTGGGTGTTGGCCAGCGGCCGGCCCAGCTCACTGTCGACCAACAACGGCGGCTGGTTTTGCGGTGTGCTGGTGTTGCTGCACGCGCTCAACGCCATCAGCAACATCGGCAACGCCAGACGTGCCGGTTTGGATCCTGACCCCTTCATGAAGCTTCCTTAGCGCCCAGCGCCTGATCCATGCGAACGGTGCCTGACAAAGTGCCGGCGGTGACTTCGGTCGAGGGGTTGTCTGCGCGTTGCAAACGGGCCTCGACCACTTGCAGAGAAAGTTGTGCCGGGTTGCTCAACAGCCAGTCGAGTACGGCGTCGGCCGGCGCCGCGTCGAAGGTCAACTGCCAGGCGCCCGCCTCCCCGGCTTGCAACTGATAGTGCCCGGCGAGGCCGCTGGCCTGCAGAGTCTGCTCCAGCGACTGCGCCACGCTTTGCCCGGCGGGACGCACGCTAACTTCGCGCAGCAATACTTCCAACGCTTCGGTCTGGGCGCGCAGCTTTGGCGTCTCGGCTTCCCAATAAGCGATTTTCTTCAGCGGTGGCTGGATCAGCGCAACCCACAGCAGCAGGCCGACCAGCGCAACAGCCATGCCGGCAACCATGCGTTTTTCACGCAGCGCCAACGGCTGCCAACGCGCCTGCAACTGGGCGTTAAAGCGTTGCCACTTGGCGCGGTAGATCGCGAGCGAGGGCTTATTCATCTTCTTCTGCTCCGCCGCTGTCGTCGCTTTCACTTGAGGTGGCTTCAGTGGCCGGACGCAAGGTCCAGCCCTCGTCGTCTGCCGTCACGCTGATACCGGCCTGGGCCAAGGTGCTTTGCCACTCCTGATCATTGCCGCCGCGACGGGCTTCACTCAGCAGACTCAGTTGCAAGACGCCATCGACAAACGCCAACCGCTCGACACTGCCGGCCATCGAAGGCATGCCGCTGCCGGCCTGCAACACCAGACGATTGAAGGTCTGCGCCGGATCATCCGCCGCGCCCTTCTGCCGCGCCGCCAGTTGCTGACGGGCCTGTTGCAACGGGTTGAGGATCACCGGCAACTCGGGAAACGCCTGCTTTACCCGCAGGTTCATCTGGGTTTTCAGTTGCTGGCCCTGCCCGGCCTCGCGAGCGGCGTAAAGGTTCAAACCGATCACCCAAATGGCCACGGCCAACGCTGACAGGGTGATCGCCCTGCCCCAGCCGCGATGCTCGGTTTGTTGTTGCTGGACCGCGCCATGCAGCCCCCAACCCGGAAGCGGCCCGGTCCAGCGCTGCGCCTCCGCCATCGGCAGTTCAGCGCCCGGCGGCGGTTGCTCACCGATCCAGTGCAAAGTGACGCCCGGTTCCCACATAACACCGTCGAAACCGTCATCGAACAACGGCTGCACCCGCGCCGCTTGCACGCTATCGCGCAGCAACAAATGCCCGTCCTGCACGCAAGCGACGGTGCCGGGCAACACCGGCAAACTGTAAGGCGCCGGGTAGAGACCGCGCAGGTTCAGCCCAGCGCTTTTCAGCAACTGACCAAAACCCAACAACTGTTGCCGAGGCGCCCAAGCAATCTGTACCTGCCCGGCCTCGTCCCGCGAGCTGTGCGCGATGTGCATCTCGCTGCTGTCGCCGAGCATCAAGGCCTGCGCCGCACACTGCACCGCCGCGACAATCTTGTTGGCCGGCAACGGCGGTAAATCGAGACTCGCCAACAGGCTGTCAGCCGGGTGCAGAAAACACACCAGCGGCGGCAGTTTCGACTGCTGACTCAACTGGCTCAGACTGAGGCGTTCTTCCCGCGTGACCACGCCCTGACGATCCAACCAGGCGCAGTACAATTGACTGTGCAGATCCAGCTCCGCCAAGGGCGGCAACGCCACCTTCAACTGGCTCATACGCCCACCCGCGACCAGATCACCTGCGGCAAGCGGTCTTGGCTGCGATGCAGCAACGCCTCAAGACTGACCCGACGCTGATCACGCCGCGCCTCACCGCGCAGGCGAAACCAGTCACTGGTGATGCCGACCTTGACGCTGGTCAGCTCCAGTTGCGGCATGCGCAAACGGTTAACGAAATCGCCACGATTGATAAACCAGCGCCCGGCATCGCGCTCGGCAATCAACGCATTGGCACGCTCCAGCGACAGCCCCGGTACATAAGCAGCTAAAACCGGCGCGGTGGCAGTGTTGCCATTGAGCCAAGTCGTCGCCGGAATCACCGTCAGGTACGGCGCCAGTTTGCCGATCACCGCCTCATTCACGCCGTCGACACTGCGCAAATCATCGATGCTGCGCAGCATCGGCAGCGTCGGATTCTGTGGTTTGTGTGAAGCGTTTGGCGAGGTGGCGCGGCCACTGTCGAGCCCGCTTTTCGGCGCCTCGGCAATCTGCGCATTCAGCAGTCGCGGGTACGAAGCAATCACCCGCTGACTGATGCGTTGACTCAACCCGGCACTGACCCCGATCAACTCGCACAAGCGCTGAAACGCCGCGACCTGCGCCTCATCGACACGCTCATTGGCGACCAGATTGCGCAGGTTGAACTTGCCCTGTTCATCCTCCAGCCTCCCTTCAAAACCTTGCGCGGAGAGACGCTGCGCCCACGGCTGATCAAGCCGGGTCAACGGATCGCGCTGACGTGCGTCCCAGAGCAATTGACGGCTGATCTCCAACCCACCCTGCACCAGCCAACGGCCCTGCACACGCTGCTGATCCGCCTCCAGCGCCCGGGTCGCCACGCTCTGACGCGTCAACATGCCCGCCGCAATCACCGCCACCACGGCCGCAATCAGCAACGCGCTGATAATCGCCATGCCCTGTTGCTTCGCCCCCTCAGGCGAGCGGCTGTTCATGGCCGGCCTTACAACTGCCAGGAACCGATATCGGCATTCACGCCATCGCCGTCCGGCTGACCGTCGGCACCGAGGGAAAAGATGTCGATCTCGCCATTCGCGCCGGGGTTGAGGTACTGATAAGGACGCCCCCACGGATCGTTCGGCAAGCGCTCCAGGTACGAGCGCCAATTGCTGTTCTTCGCATCCGCCGGCCGCTCAACCAGGACTTTCAAACCCTGATTCATCGACGGATAAGTACCGTGATCAAGGCGATACAGCTTCAACGCCTGCATCAACCCACCAATATCCTGCTTCGCCGCCGTCGCCCGCGCCTGATCCGGCCGGTCGAGCACTTTAGGCACCACCATCGCCGCGAGAATCCCCAGAATGACCACGACCACCATGATCTCGATCAGGGTAAAACCCTGCTGCCCACGCGGCGCGCGCATCGGTTGCTGAAGCGATTTGAAAGGTGCGATATCCATCTCGACATTCCCTGGCTTGATTCGATTCGACGCGCAGTGTTGCAAGAAGATATGTCAGGGATGTTGAAAATCCTCGGGTGAAACAGTCACGAAATAGAGATTCGAGCGGTGCCCCGGCGGGCACCGCCCAGTAGGCTGCTACTCACAGAGCCTTGGCGTAATCCGCCTTCGCAGGCTCAGTTGGCTGCCAACGTCCCACGACCTGCTCACCACTGAAAAACTGGAAGCTGGCGCTCCCTCCCTGCGTCGCCGGCATCGTCACGCGGATGATCGGGGCGACGATGCCACCGGATGCATAAAAATCCCGCTGGTTGTATTGCGCATCAGATAAGCCGCTACCCGTATAGAAAAAGGCCCACAGTGGCACGGTTCTGTGGATGTTCTGCGGCCAGATGCCGCTGACGATCTCGTTCCAGCCCTGAAACGAAGTGCCCCCCAGCAGCGCCATTGCCCGAATACCTTCGATATAGGCAGATGCCGAGTGATCACCCGAAGTGGTTTCGCGAACATTGAACCCGCATTGGGCATTGTTGGTGCGGTAGTTATTCAGCCACTGTTGGGCTGTGGTAATGCCTGACAAATGACAAGGGCGACTGGTCAGTGGCTGTGATGAAACGTTCCCGCAACCATTTTCCGTCCGCCCGTTCGTACTGGCATTCAGCGGGAAAACGCAGAAAACATCGATATCGATCTTGTCTGCCGGGCTGTCGAAAATCGGGTAGGTAAAATAGCCGTTGTTGTACAGAAACGTTCGAAATGTCGAATCGCGGCGCAACCAGGACCAGGACACGCCACCGCGGCTCACGGAGGTCGGGCTCGGATTCCAGACATGATATGCCGTCGATTTCACTGTCGCTCTACCCATGATGCCCGAACAAAGAAAGGCAGGACGTCGAGGTCCGCCACAATCGATACGGGTGTCGTTGTAAAGCGCCTGCAGTTTGGTCGCCGTGGCCGCACCGTCAATTGCCGCTTGCTGGATGTTGAATTCATCGGGCGCTTTGTATCGGGCGCTGCAGCCTGCCAACACGCACAAAAACACAACCATAAAAAGTCTCATCGGTTAAATCCTCACTACGATAGATTTCACCAGCGACCGACAGACTTCCAACTGGCAGGTATTGACCGGCCGTCCACAGCGTCACACCTCAATGGACTGGCAAGCCACATCCATCAAAACAGAGCCTCTAAACGTGTCGCTACTGTCAGATCTGACAGTAGCGACCAACGGTCCAAGGCCGCACGGGATCTTTGGTCAGCAATTGGTCACCTTGGTTGCTTACATTGCTGTTCTTTGTCTTTGAGATGACTTGATGCGTGTCAATCGCCGCGAGGCCGGTTTCACCCTGATTGAAGTGCTGGTGGCGCTGGCGATTATTGCCGTGGCGATGTCGGCGGCCGTGCGTGTGGCGGGGTTGATGACGCAGAGCAGTGGGGTTTTAAGGGATCGTTCGATTGCGCTACTGGCGGGACAAAGTCGTATGGCCGAGTTGCGGTTGGAGGGCCGATTGCCGCTGGGGATGAAGGCGATGGAATGTGATCAGGGGCGGTTGTTGTTGCGGTGTGAGCAAATGATTGGTGCGGCGCAGAATGGGCGCTTGCTCAAGGTTGGGATTCAGGTGTTTGACCGCAGTCAGGACGCGCCACCGTTGGCCCGGCTCGAGACCTTGCTGTCCCGAACGGAAAGCCCCTCACCCTAGCCCTCTCCCAAGGGAGAGGGAACCGATTCGGGGACATTCGAAAGCTACACCGACTTAAACGTCTTTCATTGAATCCAAAATGGCCAAGCTCACAAAGCCAAATCGAAGGCCTTTCACAAAAGCCATAACCGCCAAGGTCTTTCACCAAAGCCATAATCACCAAGGTCTTCCAGGTCGATGTACCCCGCAAGACACCTCGGTCGGCCCCCTCTCCCCCCGGGAGAGGGCTGGGGTGAGGGCCGCTTCTGCTTGCACCCCCCCCAAACCCGGCAACAGACTGGCAACGTTCCAGGCAATGGCCTGAACCAAAGCAACCAATCAATCAGACCCATCCAAATCAACCAGCCCCACGACCGGAACCTGCCAAGCAGGCTTTTTCCCACTCTGACCATCAAACACCCGGCGCGCCTCGCGAAAATCATCGACGTGCTGCACAACCCAAGTCCAAATCGGCGACATACGAACCAACAGCTCCATCCCCAACGCCGTCAGCTCGTACTCGACATGGGGCGGCACTTGATCCAACTCCCGCCGTATCAGCAGACCATCGCGTTCCAGCGCACGCAGCGTCTTGGTCAACATGCGCTGAGTCACGCCCGTCATTTGCCGTTTGATCTCGGCATGACGCATCGTGCCGTACACACCCAGGGCATGCAGGATACCCAGTGACCAGCGGCTACCGGCGTGAGCCAGGACTTCGCGCCGCACGCCATCATCGTCTCGTCTTAGCGTCTGGCAGATCGCTTCTGCCTGGCTAAGGGTTTCCTCATCGGTCATGTGTCCCCCTGGTATCACGCGTGTGCCTTCTTCTGAGCGCTGCGCAATCGTGCCAGCATCGGAAGATCATACAGACGAATCTCAGGAGACATCATGACCGCAGCGACCCACCCTTCCCCACAATCCATTCTCGTACTCGGCGCCGGTGAACTCGGCCTGCCGGTGCTGCGCAATCTTGCGCGGGTAGCCAAGCGTTCGCCCGGCAGCACCATCAGCGTCCTGCTCAGGGATTCGACCATCAACACGCAAGCCCCCGAGAAAAAGCGGGAAATCGATGAACTGCGCAGTCTGGGCATCCAGCTAGTCGCTGCTGACCTGGTTAACGATTCCATCGATCAACTGGCCGAAGTGTTCGCAGCATTCGATACGGTCATAGGCTGCGCAGGCATGGTCGCGGGCCGCGAAACACCGATGAAACTGGCAACAGCGGCGCTCAGATCCGGCGTGAAGCGCTATTTCCCTTGGCAGTTTGGCGTCGATTTCGAAGTGATTGGCCGGGGCAGCCCGCAGGATTTGTTCGATGCGCAACTCGACGTGCGCGAGTTGCTCCGCGCTCAGGAAAAAACCGATTGGGTGATCATTTCGACCGGCATGTTCACCAGCTTCCTGTTCGAGCCAGTATTTGAGGTCGTCGATTTTGACAACCACACCGTCAACGCCTTGGGCAGCCTGGAAACCAGCGTGACGCTCACGACACCCGAGGACATCGGCAAGCTGACAGCGGACATCGTTTTCTTCGAACCGCGCTTTCGCAATGAGATCGTGTACCTGTCTGGCGACACGGTGACGTATGGGCAGGTGGCGAGCCTGCTAGAACGTGTGCTGGGGCGGCCGTTCAAGCGTAACGTCTGGACGGTTCCGTACCTGATGCAGGAACTGGAAAAAGACCCCACTCACCACATCAAAAAATACCGCGCCGTATTTGCCCAAGGCAGAGGCGTGTCGTGGCCTAAAGCGGGGACTTTCAACGAACAGCAGTCGATTCAGGTAACAACGGCTGAACAGTGGGCTCGGGACAACCTGACAGTCGATTGACGCTAAGCAAGCATCCCACTTGCAGGTCTTAATACGCGTACATCATCTCAACATCTATCGCAGCTAAAGAGCCAGCGCACTCCCACCTTGGAACACGCTCAAAGGTGGGAGCGAGCCTGCTCGCGAATGCGCCAGAATGGACACCCGATCAATCACCAGGTGATCCCGACACCCGCATCACTCCGGCAACTGCAAATTATCCAACGCCCGATTCACCGCCAATTCCCCGAGCATGATCAACTGCGCAATCCCCGCCAGCGCATGGCGCTGCGATGCCGGCAACAGGCTGGAGACGTTCTGCGCGATGGTTTTGGCCGAAGCGAGTGTTGCACTGGCATCGACCAGCAGTTCTTCGGTTTTATTGTCCGCAGTCACGGCGTACATCCCACGGCTTTTACGTGGGGGCGGCGTGGAACCGGGCGGACAGAGGTAATGGTCGAGCGCGCGGTCGGCGGCTTCGTGGAGTTTTTTGGAATCGATGGATTCGTAGGGGGACGTGCAGTTGGATTCGGGCGGGTTGGGTGTTGGTTTGATCATGGTGAAGCTCCTTGATGACTGGAGCCGCCACCGTTCGCGGTCAAACAAACAGGGTGGCAGCTGTACGCGGGTTGACCGACCGGACATCAAGGAATCCGGCACACCCGAAGGTGTCCCACGCACAGCCACCGCGACATGATTTCAGACAATGCCTGAACACGTGCAGAACGCTGGCGCGCCTTGATATTGGGCGGACGGTCAAATCCGATCGCTGATTCGTCAGCGACCGCACCACAATAGAACCCACCCCCAAGGCGCACAAGCCGGCGGATTCTGGCGTAGCTGTAGGCAATGGCGCAAGGATGTGTAGCCTGGGAGAGTGTTTGGAGATGTCTTTTTAAACGTTGGTGTTTATCGAGACCTTAC